>JAEYVN010000388.1 GCA_023431725.1 Pseudomonadota bacterium | reverse complement strand
GGCCAGCCCCAGCGCCGCGATGCGTCCGATCCCCCGATTTCCCCTAGGCAACGACATTCACAATCCTTTGCGGGACAACGATGACCTTTTTGGGAGCCTTGCCATCCAGAGCCTTCTTTACCGCATCAAGGGTTAAGACGGCAGCCTCAATATCAGAATTTCCGGCGTCGCGTGGCACGGTTATGTCAGCCCGCTTCTTGCCGTTCACCTGGACCGGCAGGGTGATGGTATTTTCGACCAGCAATCCCGTCTCGACCTCAGGCCAGGGCTGCATTGAGATCAGCGTCTGGTGGCCGAGCACGACCCAGCATTCCTCGGCGAGATGCGGCATCATCGGCGCGAAAAGCTGCACCAGGATGTCTCCGGCCTCGCGAATCGCGAAATTGAAGTCCGGCGTCATCTCGTCCGGCGAGGTAACGGCGCCGATCGACGAGCCGAGCGTATTTGCGAGTTCGTAGATATGCGCCACGCAACGGTTGAAGCGCAGCTTCTCGATATCGTCGGAGACCTTCGCCAGCGCTCCATGGGCCGCCTTTCGCACGGCGGTCGCTGGCTCACCGAAGGATTCCGGCCGATCGGCCGGAGCCTTGGCGGCGATCTCGGCGATTTCGCCGACCAGACGCCACAAACGCTGCACGAATCGCCAGGACCCCTGTGCGCCTTCTTCGGTCCAGATGACGTCGCGTTCGGGTGGCGAATCGGAGAGCACGAACCAGCGCGCCGTATCGGCACCATAGCTGCCGATGATGTCGTCCGGATCGATCGTGTTCTTCTTCGACTTCGACATCTTCTCGATGCTGCCGATCTCGATCGGCTCACCGGTCGCGGTCAGCGTCGCCTTGCGCTGATCGCCCATGCCTTCAATCGTCACCTCGGCCGGCATGACGAAGGTACCGTCGTGCTTGCGATAGGTTTCGTGAACGACCATGCCCTGCGTGAAGAGACCGGCGAACGGCTCATCGACGCCTGCATGTCCGGTCTTCTTCATCGCGCGCGTGAAGAAGCGGCTGTAGAGCAGATGCAAGATCGCGTGCTCGATGCCGCCGATATATTGATCGACCGGCAACCAGCGATCGATGACGTTGCGATCGGTCGGCGCCGTTTCGATCCATGGATCGGTGAAGCGCGCGAAGTACCACGATGAATCGACGAAGGTGTCCATCGTGTCGGTTTCGCGGCGCGCAGGCTTGCCGCATTGCGGACAGGCTACATGCTTCCATGTCTCGTGCCGATCGAGCGGATTGCCGGCGCGTTCGAACGACACATCGTCCGGCAATTGCACCGGCAGGTCTTTCTTCGGCACCGGCACGATCCCGCAGGCTTCGCAGTGGATAATCGGGATCGGGCAGCCCCAGTAGCGTTGGCGCGAAATGCCCCAGTCGTGCAGGCGGAAATTGATCTTGCGGTTCGCAACGGGACGATTGCCGCGGGTTTCCTTCTCCAGCCGCTTGATTACGTCTTCCTTCGCCTGCTCGATGGTCATGCCATCGAGGAAGCGCGAATTGATCATGGTGCCGTCGCCATCATAGGCGGTGTCGGTGATGACGAAGGTCGCGGGATCCTGACCGGGCGGACAAACCACCGGTACGTTGCCGAGCCCGTATTTGTTGACGAAATCGAGATCGCGCTGATCGTGCGCGGGACAGCCGAAGATCGCGCCCGTGCCGTAGCCCATCAGAACGAAGTTCGCGACATAGACCGGCAGCGTCCAGTCCGGATCGAGCGGATGGATCGCCTTGATGCCGGTGTCGAAGCCGAGTTTCTCGGCGGTGTCGATGATTTCCTGCGCGGTGCCCTGACGTTTGCACTCTGCGATGAAGTCGGCGAGTGCGGGATTCTTCGCGGCCGCGGCAATCGCTAAAGGATGATCCGGCGACAGCGCAACGAATTTGGCGCCGAACAACGTGTCGGGACGCGTGGTGAAAATTTCCAGTTCGCTTTCACCGGCCGGCGTGGTTTTCGGATCGAGCGCGAAGCGAAGCTCGGCCCCTTCGGAGCGGCCGATCCACTTGCGCTGCATGATGCGCACTTTCTCGGGCCAGCGATCCAGCGTATCCAGCGCCGATTGCAATTCGTCGGCATAACGCGTGATTGCGAAATACCATTGCATCATCTCGCGCTGTTCGACCAGTGCGCCGGACCGCCAGCCGCGTCCATCAATGACCTGCTCGTTGGCGAGCACGGTCTGATCGACCGGGTCCCAGTTCACCTTGCCGAGCTTGCGCTCGACGAGTCCCGATTGCAGGAAGTCGAGAAACATCGCCTGCTGATGCTTGTAGTAGTTCGGATCGCAGGTCGCGATTTCACGCGCCCAGTCGAGCGACAAGCCCATCGACTGAAGCTGGCTCTTCATCGCCGCGATATTTTGATAGGTCCATGCTTTCGGATGGACCTTGCGTTCCATCGCCGCATTTTCCGCCGGCATGCCGAAAGCATCCCAGCCCATGGGATGCAGCACCGAAAAGCCCTTGGCGCGCTTGTAGCGGGCGACGACATCGCCCATCGTGTAGTTGCGCACATGGCCCATGTGAATGCGCCCCGACGGATAGGGGAACATCTCGAGCACGTAGTATTTCGGCCGCATGTCGTCGTTCTTGGTCGCGAAGATCTCGCGATCGGTCCAGGTCTTCTGCCAGCGCGGCTCGGCGTCGCGGGCGTTGTAACGCTCGGTGCTCATCGTTTTCGTCAATTTCGGCTCATAAATTACGGCCGGACAGGACACGAAAACCCCTGTTCGGTCAACGCCGTTAGCGCCGATCAAAACCCCGCGACCCCGGGGCCGACTTTATGGCTTGACCGGCCTCGTCCGGGCGCGGTTATTCGCCGCCATGGAGCCCAGCGTGACTGAAACTTCTTCCGATGCCGCCACCGCACTGGCCGAGGTGAGGGCGGATATCGCGTCGGCCTGCCGCGAGGCCCGGCGCGATCCGTCCACAGTGACGCTGATTGCCGTCAGCAAGACTTTCGATGCCGAGACAATCGAGCCGGTAATTTTGGCCGGCCAACGGGTCTTCGGGGAAAACCGGGTTCAGGAAACCAAGGGAAAATGGCCGCCGCTTCTGGAGCGGCATCCCGGCCTGTCGCTGCATCTGATCGGCCCGCTGCAATCGAACAAGGCGAAGGAGGCGGTGGCGATCTTTGACGCCATCCATTCGGTCGATCGGCCGAGCCTGTGCGAGGCGTTGGCCAAGGAGATCGGGAAACAAGGGCGTGCGCCACAACTCTTCGTTGAGATCAATACCGGAGCCGAGCCGCAAAAGGCCGGTATCCTTCCTGAGGATGCTGATGCCTTTTTGCGTGCTTGCCGGGAGAGCTATGGCCTGACGATTTCAGGTTTGATGTGCATCCCGCCATTCGACGAAGCGCCGGCGCCGCATTTTGCGCTCACCGCCAAGATCGCCGCACGCAACGGGCTCACGCAGCTCTCCATGGGCATGAGTGCCGACTTCAAAATCGCGATCCAGTTCGGCTCGACGCATGTGCGCGTTGGATCAGCCATTTTCGGTGGGCGAGGATAAGCACCGTCGTTCAAGGATATAGCTCGAGCATCGCTATGCGAAGCCCTGCGCAATCTTTGAGCTTTGCGCACAAGCCGCGTTGATTATCAGCGGCACACGCGGCGTGGACCCCACGGCGTGCGGCGCCACCAGCAGCGCGGTCCGCGTGCCCAGTTACGACGGCAGACGCCACGCGGCCCGCGATGCCAGCCGGGTCCACAACCGCCGGCCACCTGAATGACCTCGGCCGGAGACTGAACGGGATTTTGCGGAATCCCCGGAAATGCATCGGCACTGAATGCGGTCAGTGCGATGGCAGCGGTAAACACAACGGCCAAAACCAGCTTGCGCATTGTGGCATCTCCCCTGGTGACCGGCGTCGTTTCCGGAACGGCCGGATCGCGCCGATTTCGCCATCGGGAAATCGCGTCCCGCTAGGGAAGGTTGCGTAATTTTACGGAAATCAGGTGTTCAACGCACAACAATGCGTGTGTTTGGGCCCACCTGCTCAAGCAATCGCAAAAGGTCGTTACGTCGAAGTCCGACGCAGCCTGCGGTGGGCTTGTAGCCGTCGCGAGCAAGGTGGATGAAGACCGCGCTACCGCGCCCTGCGACCCGCGGACGGTCATTGTGGTCGATCTCGATGATGAGGTCGTAGAGATTGTCCGCCCGCATCAGCCGATCGCCCGGCTCGCCCGGCATTCGTTGGACCGGACGGTTATACCGCCGATCGTTAGGGTCCTCGCTCCAGGCATCGGCCGGGCCGATCGCACGCACGGGCAGAAAGGTCCGGGGGCGGGTGATTCGATCCTGCCGCCACCACAGACGCTTCAGCCGATAGGTGCCCTTCGGGGTGCCCCCGTCACCTTCCCGTTTGTTGGCTAGAATGCCGCCGCGTCCCAATGCAACGGGGATAGCGGTATGTCCTGCCATCAAAATACCGCGGGTTCTGGTTCCAGGTTGTTTATGTACGTGAATATGGACTAATGGCCGTGTTGGCATGGTTAGCGGGTATGGCTTTATCGGTTCCAAACTTACCAATCAGGCAACTCTCGCTTGCCCTTTTAATCTCTCATGCCTTATTTCGCGACAAATCTGTAATATTGGACTAAATCCCGGGTCCTGATCATAGGCCCTTGGGGGGCCGCTCATGTCGAATGTACGAAAAATCCTGATCGTCGATGACGATGCCGAGCTGCGGGACACGCTCGTCGAGCAACTCGCTTTGCATGAGGAATTCGAGGCTTTTGGCGAGGAAAATGGCGCCAAAGGGGTTCAGGCAGCCAAGGCCGGACAGATCGACCTCGTGATTATGGATGTCGGCTTGCCCGATATGGATGGACGTGAGGCAGTCCGTCTGTTGCGGAAGTCCGGCTTCAAGGCGCCCGTCATCATGCTGACGGGCCATGATACCGATTCGGACACCATTCTGGGTCTTGAGGCCGGCGCTAACGATTATGTGACCAAGCCGTTTCGGTTCGCCGTCCTGCTGGCCCGTATCCGGGCCCAGCTTCGCCAGCACGAGGCCAGCGAGGATGCCGTCTTTACAATTGGGCCTTACAGCTTCCGTCCAAGCTCGAAGCTTTTGACCGGCGACAAGGGTAACAAGGTGCGGCTGACCGAGAAGGAAACCGCGATCCTTCGTTATCTCTATCGCGCTGGCCAGCGGCCGGTGTCACGTGAGACCTTGCTGCAGGAGGTGTGGGGCTACAATTCGGGCGTGACCACTCACACCCTCGAAACGCACGTCTATCGGCTTCGTCAGAAGGTCGAGAAGGACGCCACGAATCCTGCAATCCTTGTGACGGATGCCGGCGGATACAAGCTGGTGCCTTAGATCATGCTGATTTGGATCACCCGATCCAAATCATGCACGGTCGCATAAAATCAAAAGAGCATGACGTTTTCCGGAAACCGGTTCGCAATTTTCGGCATCACGCTCGCGGCACTCCATCAATGAGCATCGACGAGGACATTTCGATCCTGGAACAAGTGCCGATGCTCAAAGTCCTCGGCCGCCCTGTCTTGCGCCTGATTGCCGTTGCAGCGGAAACAAGACAGGTGGAGGAAGGTGAAATCCTCTTTCGCCCGAACGAACGAATCGATTGCGCTTACCTCGTTCAGGAAGGCACGTTCAATCTCAAGGTCGATCCGGCATCTCCTTCCACCGTGATGGAAGCAGGACCGGGCTTTTTGCTCGGCGAGTTTGCGCTGATCAGTGATGCGGTCAAACCGCTCAGTGCGACGGCGCAGGCATCGGGCACGGTGATGCGCATCTCGCGCAGCATGTTCAGGAAGATCCTGGAAGACGATGCTGATGCCGCCGTTCGGCTGCGCGATTTTCTCATGCGCCGCGCCCGTCAATCGATGGCCGATATGATGCTGGTGCGGGACACACTCAATCCCAAGGGCAGCGCCTAGAGCTTTTCCGATCACCGGAACGCGAAGAAACATTCGCGTGCCCGGGTTAATTCCTTAAACCTCGAAGGTCGCTGTTACCGGCACATGATCCGACGGCTGCGCCCAGCCGCGTGCTTCCTTGGCAATCTTGATGTCAGACACGCGATCCATCAGTGCCGGCGCCAGCCACATGTGGTCGAGGCGGCGGCCCTTGTCCGCAGCTTTCCAGTCTGGGGAGCGATAGCTCCACCACGTGTACAGCTTTTCCGGCTCGGGAACCAATTCGCGCATCGCATCGACCCAGCCACCGGCTTTCTGCGCAGCGTTGAGTTTTTCGGTTTCGATCGGCGTATGCGAGACGACGTCGAGTAGTTTCTTGTGGCTCCATACATCATGCTCGCGCGGCGCCACATTGAGATCGCCGAGCAGGATCGAGCGCGCATTGCCGTTGACGTGCACCTCGTCGCAATCGCGCATCTCGTCGAGGAATGAAAGCTTGTGCTTGAATTTCGGATTGACTTCAGGATCGGGAATATCGCCGCCAGCAGGAACATAAAGATTATGGATGACGATGGGATCCTTCAGGCCGGCCTGTTCGCCCAGCGTCACCGAGATGTGGCGCGAATCGGTAAGGTCGCAGAAGCCGCGCTTACTGGTCGATTCGAACGGAAAGCGCGAAAGAACGACGACGCCGTGATACCCCTTCTGGCCGTTCATTGCGGCATGTTCGTAGCCGAGCCGCTTGAAACGCTTGAGCGGAAATTTGTCGTCAGGGCATTTGGTTTCCTGCAGACACAGGACGTCCGGCCGCGCCGCCTTGATGAATTTTGCCACGAGATCGATGCGGAAGCGCACCGAATTGACATTCCAGGTTGTGACCTTGAGTTTCATGCGCGTGTAATAAGGCGCCGGCCGCCGGATTTCCAGACGCGCCGATGCATGGGTCACAGTCTTTACAGGGAGACTCTACGGAAGGCTCCTGGCCGTCAGGCCGCCTTGCGGTCCTGCAGAAATTCGCCCATCCGATCCAGCGCTTTCAGAATATTGTCCGTTGAATTGGCATAACTCAGGCGCACATAGCCTTCACCGAGAATACCGAAATCCGGTCCGCCGATGATGGCGACGCCCGCCTCTTCGAGAAGCGATGCGGCGAGCGTTTTTGCTTTCCATCCGGTCTGCTTGATATTGGGGAAGGCGTAGAACGCGCCTTTGGGTGTTGCGCAGGAGATGCCGGGCAATTTGTTCAGGCCGTCGACCACGACTTTGCGGCGCCTGTCGAATTCAGCGATCATGTTGTGCACCTCGTCCTGCGGACCTTGAAGTGCAGCGAGGCCGGCGAATTGGGCAGACGCATTGACGCAGGAATGTAGATTGACCGCGAGCTTGCGCGCGTAGTCGTAAAGCTTGCCGGGCCACACGGCATAGCCGAGCCGCCAGCCGGTCATTGCGTACGTCTTGGACCAGCCATTCAGCAGGATCAGCCGGTCGCGGATCGAGGGATACGACAGCAGGCAGACATGCTGTTCACCGTCATAGGTCATGTGATCGTAGATTTCGTCGGACATGATGGCGACGTCAGGAAACTGGTCGAGACCCGCCACCAGCTTGTCGACCTCGCTCTTTGGGGTGACGCCGCCGGTCGGATTGGCCGGTGAGTTGACGATCAGCAGGCGCGATTCCGGCGTTAGCAGCTTCAAGGTCTCGTCGGCGGAAAAAGCAAAGCCGTTCTCTTCGCGGATCGGGACCGGCACAGGATTGGCGCCAGTGAACTCAATCATCGAGCGATAGATCGGAAAACCCGGATCGGGATAGAGGATATCCACGCCCGGTTCGCCGAACATCATGATGGCCATGAACATGGTCGGCTTGCCGCCCGGCATGATCATCACATTGTCAGGCGAGACATCGACGCCGAAGCGTTTGTGCAGGTCGGCGGCGACCGCCTCGCGCAATTGCGGAATGCCGGTTGCCGGCGTGTACCCATGATGACCGTCGCGCAATGCCTTGATCGCCGCCTCGACGATGAAATCGGGCGTGCGGAAATCCGGCTGGCCGATACCGAGATTGATGATATCGCGACCCTGCGCAGCCAGCGCATTGGCTCTTGCCAGCACGGCGAATGCATTCTCTTCACCGATGCGATCAAAGGCTGCGATGGTGCGAAGCATGTCGGTTCTCCGGTTTGATCGATCGTTGCCCAATAGGCATTGGCGCAACACTCGGGACGCCTCACAGAAAGCAGCCGGTCCTATCATCTCAAAAATCGCTGCGATCGGTGGGCCGGTCAGAAGCAGAACTCCGGGCGGTCCCTCGTCCGAACCCGGCATGTTAGTTAAGGTTCGGTGTGGCAAAAGCTGTGGAGAGAGTTCAGAGGGCTATCAGTTGACCCGATCCTGAGCCCTTTCTAAACGAGGTCAAGAGTGCCAGTTGCAGGGTATGGCTCTGGCATGCCACAAAGGGAATTATGACGGTTTGGCTCGAACTCGCCATCGTCGTTGGGCTGATTTTGCTCAACGGCTTTTTCGCAATGGCGGAGCTGGCGATTGTGTCTTCGCGGCGCATTCGCCTGCAACAAATGGCCGATGGGGGCAGCGCCGGCGCAGCTCGCGCTTTGAAGCTGGCTGAGCAGCCCGGCCGCTTCCTGTCCGGCGTTCAGGTCGGGATCACGCTGATCGGCATTCTGTCCGGCGCCTATGGCGGCGCCACATTGGGCGCTCGCCTGGGCGAGGTGCTCAATCGTTATCCATTCTTTGCGCCGCGCGGCGAGGAAATCGCATTCATTATCGTCGTCATAGCGATCACCGCCCTGTCTGTGGTCGTTGGCGAACTCGTTCCGAAGCGCATTGCACTTCTGAAGCCGGAGCCGATCGCTGCAACCGTAGCGGGTCCGCTGCAAGTCCTTGTGGTGATCGCGCGTCCGCTGGTCTGGTTTCTCGAAAACTCGACGACCCTGCTATTGAAGCTGATGCGCGTTCCGGACAAGCGATCCGACGGTGTCACCGAAGAAGAGGTGAGGATCGCCATTGCCGAGGGCACGGAAGCCGGTGTCATCGATGAAGTCGAGGAAGAGATGATCCATGGCGTGCTGGCGCTGGCTGATTCCTCGGTTGCGTCGGTGATGGTACCGCGGCCCGACGTGTATTGGATCGATCTCGCCGACGACAAGAACACCATCGAACGTGAGATCGTCGATTGTCCTTATTCGCGTATCGTGGTTGCCCGTGACGGCGATATCGGCCGGCCGCTCGGCGTTATTCAGAAAAAGGATCTGGTTGCGGATCTGGTCGCAGGGCAGGGCATCCGGGTCGAGGACCGCTTGATCGAACCAGCCTTCGTTCCTGAAACCATGCCGGTCCTGCGCCTACTCGAGACGTTCAAGTCGACACCGGTCCATATCGCCTTCGTGGTCGATGAATATGGTGACTTCCTGGGCGTTGCGACGCTGAACGACGTTCTGGAAGGCATTGCCGGCGATCTCGGCGAAGAACATGAGCAGCACTCCGAGGACATCGTGCGCCGGCCTGATGGGTCGTGGCTGGTCGATGGGCGCGCGCCAGTCAGCGAACTGATTGACAAGCTGAAACTGCCCGAAGTCGATGGTGAATTCCATACGGCCGCCGGTTTCGCGCTGGATCGACTCGCCCATATTCCCGACGAATGCGAGACGTTTGAAATTCCCGGGTGGCGGATCGAAGTCCTCGATATGGACGGCAAGCGCATCGACAAGCTGTTGTTTACGCCCATGCCCCAAACGGCGGATGGATAGCGGAACCAGAGCGGCTTCATGCTCGTTGTCCATCTTGCGTCGCCCTGGAACGGATCATGACGAAGACGACAAAGGAGACGAAGCCGGTTCGCCCACTGCGATCGCGGCTGTGGTTTGATAATCCGGACAATCCCGGGATGACGGCGCTCTATATCGAACGCTATCTCAACTATGGCCTGACACTCGACGAACTCGCATCCGGCAAGCCCATCATCGGCATTGCGCAAACCGGTAGCGATCTGTCCCCCTGCAACCGCCATCACATCGAGTTGGCCAAGCGCGTGCGTGATGGCATTCGCGATGCCGGCGGTATTGCGTTCGAATTTCCCTGTCATCCCATCCAGGAGACAGGCAAGCGGCCGACGGCGGCACTGGACCGTAACCTGGCCTATCTCAGCCTCGTCGAGGTGCTTTACGGTTATCCGATCGACGGCGTGGTGCTGACCACCGGCTGCGACAAGACGACGCCGGCCTGTCTCATGGCGGCGGCGACGGTGAACATTCCGGCCATCGTCCTGTCCGGCGGACCGATGCTGAATGGCTGGTGGAAGGGCGAGCGGTCAGGTTCGGGTACCGTGATCTGGCAGGCCCGCAAGGATCTTGCCGCCGAAAAGATCGACTACAAGGAATTTCTCGCCATCGTTGCATCATCGGCCCCGTCGATCGGCCATTGCAACACGATGGGCACGGCCTCGACCATGAATGCATTGGCCGAGGCGCTCGGCATGTCGCTGCCTGGCTGTGCGGCGATTCCTGCACCTTATCGGGAGCGCGCGCAGATCGCGTATGAAACGGGATTGCGCGCCGTTGACATCGTGCATGAGGATCTCAAGCCGTCCGACATCATGACGCGTGCAGCATTCGAGAATGCGATTGTTGTCTGTTCGGCGATCGGCGGCTCAACCAATGCACCGATTCATATCAACGCCATTGGACGGCATATCGGCGTCGATGTTTCGATTCACGACTGGGAGCAGGTCGGCTTCGATGTGCCTCTGCTCGTCAACATGCAACCCGCAGGCAAATATCTCGGCGAAGAATATTATCGCGCAGGCGGTTTGCCGGCCGTGATGCATGAATTGCTTGCCGCCGGTCGCGTCCACGGCGATGCCAGAACCATCAACGGCAAGACCCTCGCCGAGAATGTGAGCAACGCCAAGACCAGCGATACCGATGTCATTTGGCCCTATGCCAAGCCCTTGAAGAAGGAAGCCGGCTTTCGGGCCCTGAGCGGCAACCTGTTCGACTCGGCGATCATGAAGACCAGCGTGATCTCCGAGGATTTCCGTGCGCGCTATCTGTCCAATCCTGACGATCCGGATGCTTTTGAAGGCCGCGCAGTGGTGTTCGATGGACCGGAAGATTATCACGCGCGGATCGACGATCCGTCGCTTGAGATTGATGAAAACACGCTGTTGGTCATCCGCGGGGTCGGCCCGATCGGTTATCCCGGCTCTGCCGAAGTGGTGAACATGCAGCCGCCGGCCGCGCTGATCAAACGTGGTATCGAAGCGCTGCCCTGCATCGGTGATGGACGGCAGTCGGGCACGTCCGGTTCGCCGTCGATCCTGAACGCCTCACCGGAGGCCGCCGTCGGCGGCGGTCTTGCCTTGCTGCAGACCGGCGATCGTGTGCGGATCGACCTTCGCAAGGGCACGGCCGACATGCTGGTGCCGAAGGATGAGCTCGATCGGCGACGCGTTTCTCTCGATGAAGCGGGCGGTTTTGCAGTGCCGCAAAGCCAGACGCCCTGGCAGGAGATCTATCGCAGTCTGGTCGATCAGATGGCCGATGGCCAGGTGCTGCGCGGTGCCGATCGCTATCAACG
>JAEYVN010000297.1 GCA_023431725.1 Pseudomonadota bacterium | reverse complement strand
TGGTACAGCTGGGGGGACTTGAACCTCCGACCTCCTGATCCACAGTCAGGCGCTCTAACCAACTGAGCTACAGCTGCATAACCGGCCGATGTCGCCGGGACGTCTTCGGCCGCCGATCGGGCCTAGGAAGACGGGCGGAAACTAGGGCGTCGAGACCGCTTTGGCAAGCAAGCATCGACGATTCCACCCACAAAGAAAAAGGGCCCGGACCAGCGGTCCGGGCCCTTGGTCCTGCCGGGCAAAGGCCGGTCAGGAAGCCTTGTTGAAAGCCGAGGTCAGGCCGGACTTGATCGGCTCGATCGAGTCGCTGGCCACCTTCTGCGCCAGCGCGGTCAGATCCTTCGACTGCGCGGTGGCAGCTTCGAATTGCTTGCGGGCATGCGCCGTCGACAATTCGATCATTTCCGACAGCGACTTCACGGTCATGATCTGGCTGTAGAAATCGAATGTCGCATTGGTATTGGCGCGGGCCACGTCGATGAGCGCCATGCCGTAATCGGCAGCGCCCTTGGAAGCGGTCGAGTAGCTGGTCTCGATCATATCGGTCGCCTCTTCGGTGACCGCCTTCATCTTTTCCCAATTGTCCTTCGCCTGCGAGACGCTCTTTTCCGCGAATTCACGGAAAGCGGCCGGGATTTCCATCTTGGGCATTTCAAAAGTGGGGAATTCCATTGAAGGGGTATCAAAAACCGTTGCCGGCTTCTTCAGCTTTGCAGTGGTCGCCTCAGTCATGTGGCGCATCCTTTTGGGGGTTGGTTGCTGGCTGCACGACTTTAGTATCACGGGTTATGCTGCAATGCAACAAAGATATTGCAATGAGAAATTATCAAGCTTTGACAAACACTTAGAACGCGGAGCCCTTGACGCCGCCGATTTAGGAACGGGTTTGTGTCGCTTCTTTTGCCACCTTGGCCGTCGCTTCCGCGAGTTCTTTGGTCTGCTCGTTCAGCACCTGGATCTGAGCCTTCACATATTCCGTCTGCAGGCGGAGAACGTCCTCGGCCGACTTGGCATGCACGAGCTTCTGCGCAAACTCAAAGGATGCGGCCATATTGCGCTCCGCGAATGTCATGGCGCGCTCGCTCACACCCATCGCGCCGGTCCGGGCTGTCTGCGCGCGCCCTTCAAAATCGGTCATGGCGCGGTGCGCTGTTTCGACGAAGCTGTCGAACGCCTTTCGCGCCTGCTCCATGCTCTGCTCGGCAAACTTGCGCATATCAGCTGGAATCTCGAAGGGCTTTGTCGTGTCCATGGCGTCCTCGATTCGGGATGGAGACCGTCAGCGCTGGAACTCTAACCTTCTGTGCGTGACACAGTTTCGTCAAACGACAGCGAAGTTTACAGCGGTTAAGGTTATTGCACAGGCGATTTTCCCGCCAGATGGACGGGGTGCGGCATGGAGACTATTAAGAATCCATTAAAACGCTGTCTTCTCAAGCGAATCGCCGCGAGATCCAGGCCCGATTGATGCATCGCCGCTCAGCTACGCTCGACATTCTGCGCGATCCGGGAATCGCCGCGCTCGCGACCGGAGAGTTGCCGGTCTGGCTGTTCAGCAGCGATGGTACAAAGGTGCTGTTTGCCAACCCGGCTGGCGCCAGCCTGTTTGGCTTCACGTCCACGTCAGCAGCGATCGCCGCATCGTTCGATAACACCGAGATTGCTGCGCAGATCGCGCGCAGCGCCAAAACCCTGCGAGATGACGGCAGCCCGCGACTCGAACGAATGCGCGGCATGGGCACGCCGGTCAGCCGCCCGTTGATCTGCACATGCTCGAAGATATCTGCTGCGTCTGCGCCAGCCATCCTGGTCGTCGCGGCCGAGGCATGTGGTCCAGCTCTGACACTGCAGGAGCGATCGTACCGTTTGATCGAGGGCATGGATGCCGTGGCCGTGTTCGATGCGAACGGCCGCCTTCTGCATGCGACCGCTGGCGCAGCGAAGCGGCTTAACGGCACAACATCGCTCACCGATGTCGTCGATAGTGGCGAAACATTGTATGCGGGCGAAGGTACTGATGCCATCACGCTCCTCCTGCTCGGGGATGAAGACGCAACGCAGTCGACGCTGGCAGCGCCGATCAGACCTGAACGCGATGCGACCGTTGACAATGACGCTCCGGTCGACCTGTCGCCCATTGCCGACGCCATGGCCGCAATGCAGATGCATCATCCATCCGAAGGCCTCATGCCCCGTGATGATGTCTCCCATGAACTGGACGCAGTCGCATCGAGAACTCAGGACGACGTCACAGCCATACCCAACAAGGCTGCTGAAAAGAGTAGTCATGGACGCTATCCCCTCCGTTTCGTCTGGGAGACGGACGCCGAGAACAGGTTCACCGTCGGCGATCGCGATTTCCTTTGCATTGCCGGACCGCGCACGGCCGCTCTCATGGGTCGCTTCTGGAACGAGGTCTCGGCAAAGCTTGCCATTGATCCCGAGGGGCGGATCGCCCATGCAATGGTATCGCGCGACACCTGGAGCGGGGTCGACGTCGCATGGCCGACGAAAGACGGCGGCCGTGTAACAATCAAGCTTTGCGGCATCCCAACCTTTGATGCCGAACACGTGTTTTGCGGTTATCGTGGTTGGGCCGTGATCCGCGACCGCGCCGTGATCGCCCGGCTTGAAGGCGATCGCATCGCGGAAGCGCAAACGGGTCGCGCATTACATGCGACAGAACCCGAAGCGACGAACATTCCTGACGTGCCGGGTTCGCCCGCCATCGCGCCGGCTGCAGAACCGTTCGAGGGCGCTGCTGCCCTGCCGCCTGAAGCCGTTACGGCGTCGGAAAACGTGGTCCCCTTCCGCCCGAACGGACAGGAGATCGTCCAGCCGGCCGCACCGAATGCATTTCATGACCTGACGAGCCGCCTCGCTGCCCGGTTGAAAGGTGCGGACGCGCTCGCCCGTGGTCAGATCGAAACCGATGCAAAGCCCAATCATCCATCGACCGATGACACGGCGGTCGACGCCTATCACGAACAAACCGCACGCGACCTGCACCGCTTCGACGCAGACGATCTCGCATTACAAAAGCCGATACTGGATCGCCTTCCGACCGGCCTGCTGATCTATCGTCGCGGCACGTTCCTGTACGCCAATCCCGCCTTCCTGGAACTGACGGGGCACGCATCGCTCGGAGATTTCGCGCAGGCGGGCGGACTGGACACACTGTTCATCGAAACGGTTGATGCGGCGTCCGCCAACGTCCACGACGGACAAGCGCTGCGCGTCGCCGTGCCGGGTCACGAGACAATTGATGGCCGCCTGATCACGCTTCCGATCGACGAAGAAGACAGCATGGCCCTCGTGCTGCTTCCACGAACCGAAGCACGCCCGGCCAGAAACCCGGCGGCCCCCTCAGGACCTTCGTTGCTTGATATCGCAACCGATGGCGTCGTGATCGTCGATCGCGATGGCCGCATCGCCGAAGTCAATGAAGGGGCGGCGCGTCTGTTTGGGTACGAGCAGGATGAACTGACCCGGCGTCCTTTCACGGACCTGTTCGCACCGGACAGCGAACGCGCGGCGAAATCAAATCTCGAACGGCTGATCACCGGCGGCGCAGGACCGATCGATGGCGGGCGCGACTATATCGGACGGCGCCGGCACGGCGCACCGCTGTTCCTCAACATGCTGCTGGCGCGCGCGGACGACACCAGCACGCGATTTTGCGCCGTTTTCCGTGACATCACGCGCTGGAAAAGCGTCGAGAAGGACCTGACGGCTGCCCGTGAGCAGGCTGAAAGGGGCTCTTCCGCAAAGTCCGAGTTCCTTTCCAGAATCAGCCATGAGATGCGAACACCGCTCAACTCGATCATCGGTTTTTCCGATGTCATGATCGAGGAGCGTTTCGGTCCGATCGGCAACGATCGCTATCGCGCTTATCTCAAGGACATCAAGGACGCCGGTTCGCATCTGCTATCGCTGCTGAACGATCTTCTCGACCTGTCGAAAATCGAAGCCGGCAAGATGGATTTGAACTTCGAGAAAGTGAACCTGAATGATCTTACGCAACAATCCGTTGCGATCATGCAGGCTCAGGCCAACGCTGCCCGCGTCATCATTCGTACCGCATTGTCGATGAACGTGCCGAGCGTCATTGCCGATCCTCGCTCCGTCCGTCAGATCATTCTCAATTTGCTGTCCAACTCGATCAAGTTCACCCATGCCGGCGGCCAGGTCATCGTTTCCACTGCTGCCACCGATCACGGCGATGTCATGCTCCGCATCCGCGACACCGGCATTGGCATGAGCGAGAAGGAAATCGAGATTGCGCTGCAACCTTTCCGGCAGATCGTCACGGCGACCAAAGGCGACGCCAATGGCACCGGCCTTGGCCTTCCACTGACGAAAGCGTTGACGGAGGCCAATCGCGCGCGCTTCTCGATCAAAAGCACGCCCAAGGCGGGCACGATGGTCGAAATTGTTTTCCCTGCGGCGCGCGTTCTCACAGAATAGATATCGGCCCTTCTCTTTGGCTGACTTGTCTGTGCAAGCCGGCTAGGATGGATGAGCCCGGTTCCGAGGCCTCCGAGAGTGTGCGCTTGATGGCACTTCTTCGCGTTCTGTTGGCCGCTTTTCTGCTGATTAGTGCCGTCCCGCCCGGACGCGCCGCCGAGCATGTCGACCTTTTGCTGGTGCTCGCGGCCGACGTGTCACGCAGTGTCGACGAACCGAAGTTTCAACTTCAACGCGACGGCTATGCTGCTGCGATCAAAAGCCCGAAGGTGCTTGACGCGATCCTGTCGGGCGCCAACCGCCGCATCGCCATCTGCTTCCTCGAATGGTCCGGCGCGACGGCCCAGAAACTCGTCATTGACTGGACCGTGATCGACAGCGCCGACGCTGCTCGTAAATTCTCAGATGCGCTGGTGGAAGCACCGCGATCCTTCTCGGACCGAACCTCGATCAGCGGCGCAATCGATTTCTCCGTGGAGCAACTTGCGCGTGCACCCTTCGACGCGCAGCGGCGCACCATCGACATCTCCGGAGACGGCACTCACAATTCAGGACGCGGGTTGCTGGCCGCGCGTGAAGATGCATTGGCGCTTGGCGTCACGATCAACGGCCTCGTCATCCTCAGCGAACGGCCGCTCGCGTGGAATCCCGAACACACCAATCCACCCGGCGGTTTGGCCAAATATTACCAGGACAATGTCATTGGTGGGCCCGGAGCCTTTGTTGCAGTCGCAGAAAACTTCCAGTCTTTCGGACAGGCTCTGATCAGCAAGCTGATAGCCGAGATCGCGCTTTCACCCAGGCAGAAGGCCAGGACCTTCGCCTTGGTCAGGTGAGACATTTGGCAGCAGGATCACCGTTTGAAGTCGGGTCTCACGCAATCCTTGCGTCACTTCAAATGGAAAGACGTTTGTTTTGATTCATTCCAGACTAAATCAGTCTAGAATCGTTCTAAGATATTGAAATATAAACGGAATTTCTCTTGACCCAGGCTGTTCCCCATCCATTAGGTGATGCCAACCAACCTGGGAGAACACCATGCCGTCGAATAAGGCCCGCCTGCTGGCATTGGCCCTTGGCGCGAGCTTGATCGCTTTCTGCGCTCCTACGCTTGCTTCCGCACAGGGTGAGGTCAACGTCTACAGCTATCGTGAGCAGAAGCTGATCCAGCCGTTGCTCGACGCCTTTACCAAGGACACCGGCATCAAGGTGAATGTGGTCTCCGCCTCCTCCGGCCTCGAACAGCGCATCAAGACCGAGGGTGCCAACAGCCCGGCCGACGTCCTTCTTACCGTCGATATCGGCCGGCTCGGTGACGCCGTCGCTGCGGACATCACTCAGCCCGTCAAGTCCGAGGTGCTCGATAAGGCTGTTCCGTCGCACCTGCACGATCCGCAAGGCCGCTGGTATGGCCTCGCCACGCGTGCTCGCGTGATCTACGCCTCGAAGGACCGCGTGAAGCAGGACGCGATCACGT
>JAEYVN010000279.1 GCA_023431725.1 Pseudomonadota bacterium | reverse complement strand
CCATGGCACCGCGATAGCCGCCCCAGCCGTAGCGTGGATAACCATAGCTGGCATAGCTGCCGTAGCCCGGATTACCCCAGGCGCTGGCATAGCTGCCGTAGCCTTGATTACCCCAGCCGCCGAACCCAAACATGCCCCAAGGGCGGCCATAGCCGTAACCGGGGGATCCATAGCTGGCGTAGCTTGAATAGCCCGGATAACCCGAATACGCGTAGCCGGACGGATATCCATAGCTGCCGTAAGAACCGGGATAACCGTAACTGCTGTAATACGGGTTGCCGTAGCCGCCGTAATAGGAGCCAAGGCCATAGGCGCCGGCGCCTGCGACGCCTCCATAGACAGCAGCCCTGCGATAGGCGCGGCGATCGGACCTTCGGGCGACGCCTGCAACGCTCAGTGGTGTTGCAGGTCGCCCGATACGCGCCTCTGCGCGATCGAGTGATGGCGACAACTCATTGTGTGACCATTGCAGCGAAACAGGCACCGTGGTCAGCACTGCGGCGCCCGCGCAAACAGCGAATAGGCTGAGCGTTTTCATGTTGGCACTCCCTAGTGGGCACAATTCAAGCGGCATCAGACCCCTGCCGAGGCGGCGGCCGATGTAGCCACTCTTGTTCGGGCCACTCTCTTGTCTGACGTGTTGTCGATGACGTGCGCTCTTAACGCATGATCGCAAGGGAACGCCGAACCCGAGGCGCTTGCACCAAGCCGTCTGTCGCTAAGGGCAGTCTACACCCATCAGAACGAGGCGAGACCTTCAAACCACTGGGTCACGCCGATGTGAGAGGCGCCCGTCGGTGTGCGCTGCTCCCGGCTTCTCACCTGTCAGGGCTGGAAAGCGGCGCGGCCGGTGCATTCCGGAGCCTGAGCCGTTGGTCATTTGTGCGTCAATTGCGAGTGCTGACTTGCGTGTCATCACCGAATTGAAATGCGAAGTTCTGGTTTTATGAGCGATTGGTTTAGACGCGCTGGAATGCACCAGACCAACTGACGGACTCTGGTCCGCGGGAACCCAGGCAAGGCGTCTCGAATTTACTTGCGTGGAAAATGCGCTGCTCACGCTGGTCGAGAAATGCCGATATCCCATTTGGGTTCGGTATACCGCAAGTTTTGTGATTGTCTGGATCGCCTTCATATTATTGATTTTTTTTGAGCAGTTGCGCGGAAGTCCGCTTCTGATCTTTATTCCCGCGATATTTATTTCAGCTTTGCTTTTCGATCGGGGCACGGGATTCTTCACGACTTTCCTCAGTGCGGCGCTTTCGTTCTATTATTTCAAAGAGCCTGCCCGAAGCGTGTCGATCGAAGTCGTCAATATCGTCCCGCTCTTACTCTATGTCGCCATTGGATGCGCGATTTCGCTGGTCACTGAGGCGCTCAGAGGGTCCGTTCTGAGGTTGGCCAAAGCGGAATCAGAAAAATCTCTGTTGTTGCAGGAGCTCTCGCATCGCACCAAGAACGACCTCTCGATGATTTGTTCTGCGCTGAATCTTCAGGCGCGAAGCGTTGCAGATCCTGTTGCCCGCGACGCTTTGCTCTCGGCGGTGACCAGGGTCAATGTCATTGCGAGAGGCCGCGAGCGGATGGGGGGTGTCCATGAGGTCGATAAGGTGGAGCTTTTTTCCTACATTGAGGATATTTGCGTGATCCTGGGAGATTTGCTTCGCGATGTTCGGCCGATTGCAATCCGCATTGTCGGCAGCAGCTTTGAAGTGACCGGCTCTCAGGCCGTTTCTATCGGATTGATCGTGCATGAACTGGTCACGAACGCCTTCAAGTATGCCTTTCCGGACGGGAGGGATGGGGCGGTGGTCGTGACGCTCACGCATCGGGACAACGTCGTGAAAGTCGAGGTGTCAGACAATGGCATCGGATGTCCGCCGGAGGGCGACAAGGGGTTGGGTTCGAAGCTTGTCCGACTTCTCGCGTCTCAGATGGGCGGCGAGATCGAGCAATCGTCTGACGCGAAAGGTTGCCGCGTCACGGTGACGATCCCCGAGAATGTCGCTCCCCATGGCTAGCGTGAATGGATCCCCCGGCCTGAACCTGTCATAGAGCGGCCGCAGGCGCGGCCCGTTGGCGGGAATGCGTTGAAAAGCCGCTCGCGGGCATGACACTTCCATCCGTTACGCTTATGCAGAAGGCGTCTGTCCGGAGAGGTCCATGGAAACCTGGTATTCACGCCCCGTCTTCTTCGTCGAGAATGTCGAACGGGCCATCGCGTTCTACACCGAGAAGCTCGGCTTCACGCAAGGAGAGCGCTACGAGGAGGATGGAAAGCTTCTCGTCGGTCAGGTCAACCGCGAAGACTGCGCGCTGCTTCTCACATGCCAGGAGCCGGACAAGAACGGGCGCGGGCGGATGTTCATCTCGCTCGAGCCGGAGCCGTTTTTCAATCTGAAGGCCGAACTCGAAAAGCGCGGCGCGCCGATCAAGGCCGGCTGGTGGGGCTACGATACCATGATTATCGAGGATCCGGACGGGAACGAATTGTTCTTTCCCTATCCTGACGGCGACGACGTCGCCGACGACGATTGAACGACTGGACGGTAAATCGAAAGCGTTTCGCGGCCATTCCGATGGCAGACACGCGCTTGCAACATAGGCATAGCACAACGACGGCTTCGTGGACGACGTCGTGTGACGTGTTGGGCTTCAGGGATTGCAGGCGCAGAACGCCATCAGGTTCCGCTAGTCCACGTTCGCCGTAAATCGTCCGGCGCGTGGAAGGTAGATTTGTCCGTCCGGCGTCACCTTGGCCACGCGGCGGTCGCCCTGCCAGACTTCGATGGGCAGGTTCCGGACAAGCTTTTTTGCTTCTGCGATGGCGTCTTCGTCGGATTCCTGATGGAGGATCGACGGTAAAAATGTTCGTTCGTGGGAAAGCTGGTACGCGCGATAGCTCAACATCTGTCATTAGCCTCCGATGCCCAATAACGCGGCAGCTTCGAATTCGTTCCGGACTACTCCCGCGCTTCTGTGGGATTGCACGGGCGACAGACCAGCGAGC
Source organism: Pseudomonadota bacterium (assembly GCA_023431725.1). Taxonomy (GTDB): domain Bacteria; phylum Pseudomonadota; class Alphaproteobacteria; order Rhizobiales; family Xanthobacteraceae; genus Pseudorhodoplanes. The sequence continues at coordinate 564 of JAEYVN010000279.1, read as the reverse complement.
GGCGTCTGCCCGGTGGTTGCGGTTCGTGCGTGTGACGTTGTTGCTGCGTCGCCACGCGTTGCTTACTATGCCGGCGAATGCCGACCCGGACACGAGAATGAATTCCCGCACATTGTATAGGCTGACGACACTCTGTTTTCTGATCGCGGTCACGGTGGCGATCGTGATGTCGATCTTGACCGCGCCGTCTTTCGCGCAGTCGCGTGCGGCTGCGAAATGGTGCTTGCGCGGGGCAACCGGCAGCAACGCGTGTCTGTACCGGACGTTCGATCAATGCCGGACGGCAGCCCATGGAACGGGCGCGACCTGCATGCGCAACTCAAGATATCGGGGCAGCTGACTTTCGGCGCGCAAAGCGCTGGCTAGCCGCGCTTCACCTGTCGCATCCACACCGTCGTCGCGATCACGCCGCCGGTCAGCGCCATCATCGCCATGGATGCATAGCCGGCGACGCCGATCCGTTCGTAGAGCAGGCCGGCCAGCAGCATGCCGAGCGCCAGCGTGATCCCCTGGAAGACCGAGAAATAGCCCTGGGCGGTGGCGCTCTTGCGATCATGCGTCGTG
>JAEYVN010000262.1 GCA_023431725.1 Pseudomonadota bacterium | reverse complement strand
CCGGTGAGGTCGATCTCGCGATCGTCCGCAGCGACGTCGGTGATCTCTCGGCGGCGCGCACGTTGGTGCAGGTCACGCATGGCATCGTTCTGCTGGTCGTGCCGCCGGGTGTTCACATCGAGCAGATCGCCGATCTCAAGGGCAAGACCGTCGGCATCGTGGGGGGCGAGGTCAACCGGCCGATCGCCGATATCCTGACCAAGGAATATGATCTGGCGAAAACCAAGGTGCATTTCACCAATGTCGAGGTTGCCAATCTGCCGAAGGCGATCCAGTCCAAGCAGATAAGTGCGTTCCTGGTCGTCATGCCGATCACGGAGAAATATCTGTCGCTGCTCCGCAACCTGTTTCCCGGCAGCGCCAAGAAGAACCTTAATCTGCTGCCGATCGAATCGGCCGGTGCGATCGCTGAACTCTCCAAGGCCTATGAAAGCTACGATTTGCCGAAGGGCACCGTTCGCGGCTCTCCACCCATCCCCGACGACGACCTGACGACCTTGCGCGTGCCGATCTATCTCGTCGCCCATCAGAAGCTCGACGAAGGCACGGCAGGGGCCATCACCAAAGCATTCATCGATACGCGCCGCGATCTCATCGGCGAATATCCCCTGCTCGGGCAAGTCATGGCGCCCAGCACCGAGAAGGATGCGTTCATCCCCATCCATCCCGGTGCTGCCGCCTTCTACGACGGCAGCACCAAGACCTTCTTCGACAAATACGGCGATCAGATCTTCTACGGCTCGATGCTGCTGGGAACATTGACGTCGGTCATTGCCGGCGCCTGGGGCTTCATCTTCAAGCAGCCGAAAGCGCCGGAAGACCGTCCGCTGAACCGGCTCTATGCCTTTGCGGACCGGATCCGCAACGCCCGCGACGAGGACGAATTGACGGAGATCGAACGGCACATCGACGATATCCTGAAGTCGGAACTCGAACGCTATTCCGATGGCGAAATCGAAGCCGGCGAAGCGGCCGCACTGAGTTTGGCCACGCATCGCCTCGAATATCTGCTCGGCCAGCGCCGAGCCTGGCTTGGCAACAACAACCATGCCGTGAGCGTCGTCCCGTCATAGTCGCCGAAGGAAGGCACGACATTTGCGGCCCCGCCGGGTAGAATCCGGCCCGCATGGCCACACTCGAATCATCCTCCGAGAAAACCACCTGGTCCGACGCGCTCGCGGTCTATCTCAAGCCGCGTGTGCTGATCGTCATCCTGCTCGGCTTCTCGTCGGGTCTGCCGCTCGCCTTGTCCGGTGCAACGCTGGCGATCTGGATGACAGAGAGCGGCGTGAACCTGCGCACCATCGGTCTCTATGCGCTGGTCGGCCTGCCCTACACTTTCAAGTTCATCTGGGCACCGCTGGTCGATGCGCTCGATATCCCGATCCTGTCACGGCTGCTCGGGCGGCGGCGCGGCTGGCTGGTGTTCTCGCAATTGTTGCTGACGGCGGCGATCCTGTTCCTCGCCTTCCAGAATCCGAGCGTGTCGCTGTGGCCGGTCGCGCTTGGCGCCGTCATGGTGGCCGCGGCCTCGGCGACGCAGGACATCGTCATCGATGCCTTCCGCGTCGAAAGCCTCGATACCAGCGAACAGGCCGCCGGCATGGCCGGCTATGTCGCCGCCTATCGCATCGGCATGCTGGCCTCGGGCGCCGGCGTCATCGCGCTTGCGGCCTGGTTCGCGCATCTGGGCATTGATTCCAATGCCGTCTGGACGTGGGCCTATATGGCCGCCGCGGCGATGATGTGCGTCGGCCTGTGCGCATCGCTGATGGCAACAGAACCGGCCGCACCGGCTGACGCCACCGACAAGTCGCGCGATCCGCTCAGCCGCGTGGCCATAACGGCACTGGGCGCCTTCAGGGAGTTCCTGACGCGCGACATGGCCGTCGTCGTGCTGCTGTTCGTCGTGCTCTACAAGTTCTGCGACGCTTTTGCCGGCGTGCTGACCGGTCCGTTCGTCATCGACATCGGCTTCGACAAGGCGACCTATGCCGCGATCGTCAAGGGTGTCGGCCTGGCCGCAGCGCTGATCGGCGGCTTCGCCGGCGGCCTGGTGGCGCGCGCTTATCCGCTCTCCACCAGTCTGTGGATCGGCGGCATCCTGCAGCTTCTGTCCAATCTGTCGTTCGCCGCATTGGCGCTGATCGGTCCCAACATCCCGGCGCTGACGGCAACGATCATCATCGAGAACTTCTGCGGCGCGATCGGCACCGTGATCTTCGTCGCCTACCTGTCCGCACTCTGCGGCGTGCGCGCGCATACGGCGACGCAATTTGCCTTGCTGACGGCGCTTGCTGCGGTCGGCCGCACCACTTTGTCGTCCGGCGGCGGCTTCGTCGCCGAGGCCACCGGCTGGTTCATGTTCTTTGTCATTTCATCTGTTGTTGCGATCCCGAGCCTGATCCTGCTGGCATGGCTGCAGGCGAGAGGGCATTTCGCGGCGCTGGACAAGAAAGACACGGCTGGCTGACGGCATCGGCCATATTCGGGAGCAAAATCGTGGAATTCGTTTCGGGCTGGATTGAGACGGTTGGCGCCGCACTCGATATCACGGGCGTCGTGCTGATCACATTCGGCCTTCTGGTGGCGATCAGCCGCTATCTGTCGGCGTATTTCGGCCATGCGGAGCTCGATGCCTTTCGTCGCCTGCGGCAGGACATCGGCCGCGCCATCCTGCTCGGCCTCGAAGTGCTGGTCGCCGCCGACATCATCCGGACGGTCGCGGTGACGCCAACGCTGACAAGCGTCGCGGTCCTGGCCGGCATTGTCGCGATTCGAACGATCCTCAGCTTCAGCCTTCAGTTGGAAGTTGAAGGGCGCTTTCCCTGGCAGCCGGAACGGCCAAAAGACAGCAGCGCCTGAAACCATCCCGTTCGCCACGCGTTGCTGCATTCGAGCGCGCCGGGTGACAACCGGCCATAACAGGGACGATGGACGCGGTTGATTTTGCCGGTTTCTGACCGCGGCAGCAACGCATCGGTACGCGTGGCATCTAACCTGTTCCCGGCGTGCTTACATCGGCCCGCACCATCCCGGCAGGAAACTCGCCTCCGCGCTCTTCGCCAGTGTCAGAGCCCTTTCCGCCGCCGCCTCGAAATCCATGGCAATGATCTTGCGCTTGATGCGCACGCGCAGAAAATCGGCCCACAGGAATTCGCTGAACGGCGTCGTGTCCTTCGCAAAGCCGCCGGCGCGACGCAGCTCTCCGGCGAGACTGCGATAGGGATCATCGACCAGCTTGGAAATGCCGCCCGGTATTTTTGAATAGGAACAGCGCCGTCCCTGCGCATCATAGGGATAGACCCAGCCGTGATGATCGAGAAAGGCCCAGAACGCATCGCCCTTGAGCATGCGCAGATCCTTCACGACCTCGACCAGAATATCCTTCACGCCTTCCCGCTGCAGCGCGCGGGCAAGGTGATGATGATCGACGACGTAGTAACGGTCCTTCGGCCCGAAGATCACCGGGATCATGTGCTGGCCGAGAAACCTGGACTTCTTGCCCTCGGCTTGCGCGCGCCAGTGCCGCTGCTTTTCCTCGACTTCGCGAAAGCCGACCGTGATCTGCGTCGGCTTCAGACTCGATATGGAAACGGGATGAAGAAGAGGCTCGCGAACGACCGACATGACCGCATCCCTTCCGGCCTCAGATCGGCGTCCTCTGCCTGATCGCGGCCGACAACGTGCCCTCGTCAAGATAGTCCAGTTCACCGCCGACTGGCACGCCATGCGCCAGCCGCGTTACGGTCACATCCGCGTTATGCAGAAGGTCGGTGATGTAATGCGCCGTGGTCTGGCCGTCGACAGTGGCGTTGAGCGCCAGGATCACTTCCTTCACCGCCGGATCATGCGCGCGTGACACCAGCGCATCGATGGTCAGGTCCTGCGGCCCGATGCCGTCCAGCGGCGACAGCGTGCCGCCGAGCACATGATACCGCGCGTTCACCGCATTGGCCCGTTCCAGCGCCCAGAGATCGGCGACATCGGCCACCACCACGATCACCGATGAATCGCGCTTTGCATCGGTGCAGACCGTGCATGGATTTTGTGAATCGATATTGCCGCAGGTGTTGCAGACCGTGATGCGATCGCGCGCTGTGCCGAGCGCCTCGGTCAGCGGCGTCATCAGTTGCTCGCGCTTCTTGATCAGATGCAGCGCCGCGCGCCGCGCCGAGCGCGGCCCAAGACCCGGCAGCTTGGCGAGAAGCTGAATCAGGCGTTCGATTTCAGGTCCGGCAACGGATTTCGGCATCACATTCAATCTAAAGGGACTCAAGGAGAGCCGCATATTGCGAGGGTCGGGCGCGAAATCAATGGCTTTGCCCGTCATTGCCGGAGCACGTTAATGGCGGCCTTGGCTGGAAACATTCAACCGCGTTCCGGGGCGCTTGCGCAGCAACGAACCCGGAATCAGTGCTCAGCAAAGACTCTCCTGGATTCCGGGCCCGCGCTTTCAGCGCGTCCCGGAATGACAAGACAACCGAGACTAAAGTTTCTCGATCGCGATCTGATAGCCGCGATGCACCTCGCGGTATTGCCCGGGAATGCCGGCGAGGAACATATCGACGCCCAGTTTCGGGCGCTCCTCTTCCGTCTCCATCAGCGGCCATTCGTAATCATCGAATATCGCAATGCCGCCGCGATCGAGCAGCGACCAGGCCAGCACGGCATCGCGATAGACGTCGGCGGCGATATGGCTGCCATCGACATAGGCGACATCGAAGCG
>JAEYVN010000294.1 GCA_023431725.1 Pseudomonadota bacterium | reverse complement strand
GCCGGCCTCGACCTCTCGGAACTGACGGTGCGCAACACCGTCGATTCCCTGCATCACTCCCGCAACTGGCACCGGGTGTTCGATCTGTTCGAATTCGGCAAGGTGCCGGTCGTCGCGGTGCTGCATGGCGCGGTTGTCGGCGGCGGGCTTGAACTCGCCGCCGCCTGCCATGTGCGCGTGGCGGAAAAATCCGCCTATTACGCGCTGCCGGAAGGCGTGCGCGGCATCTATGTCGGCGGCGGCGGCTCGGTCCGTATCCCGCGGCTGATCGGCGCATCGCGGATGATGGACATGATGCTGACAGGGCGCACCTACGGCTGCGATGAAGGTCTTGCGCTCGGGCTGTCGCATTATCTTGTCGAGAACGGCACCGGTCTCGACAAGGGCATCGAACTGGCAAAACGCATTGCGGCCAATACGCGCACGACCAATTACGCCGTCATGCATGCGCTGCCGCGCATCGCCGACATCGACCGCCCCGGCGGCTATATGATGGAATCGCTGATGGCCGCGATCGCGTCCGGCAGCGACGAAGCACAAGCACGACTGAAGGATTTTCTGGAAAAACGAGCGCCGAAGACCCTGCACAAGGGCTGACGAAAAATACGGCGCCATGAAACAGGGATGGAAAACCTATGGCGGAGGCCATGCGTCAAGCCGACTCCGGGTCGGCGGCGCCGTATCGTACGGTGCGGCTCGAGCAACCCGATCTTGATGTCACGCATCGCGCTGACGGATCGATCCTCGTTCGTCCTCTGCAGCCGCTCGGTCCCTATCCCGACCGATTGACCGACCGCCTCGTCTATTGGGCGCAGAAAACGCCGGACGTCACGCTGTTCGCAGCGCGCGATGCGTCGGGCGAGTGGCGCAGGATTTCCTACGCGCAGGCGCTCGACCATGCGCGCAGCATCGGTGAAGCCCTGCTCGGCCGCAATCTGTCGGCCGAACGCCCGGTCGTGATCCTGTCCGGCAACGATCTCGAACACGCGATGATGGGCCTCGCCTGCCTCTATGCCGGCATCGCCTATGCGCCGATCTCGCCGGCCTATTCGCTGGTCTCGACCGATTTCGGCAAGCTCAAGCACATCTTCAATCTGCTGACGCCGGGCCTCGTCTTCGTCGCGGACGGCCAGGCCTTCGCCCGCGCGATCGAAACCGTCGTGCCGCAGGATGTCGAACTGGTCGTCACGCGCAATGCACCGTCATCGCGCCCGGCACTGACCTTCGAGCAACTGGCGCAAACCACGCCGACCGAACGGATCGACGAAGCGCACCAGCGCGTCGGTCCCGATACGATCGCGAAATTCCTGTTCACCTCGGGTTCGACCGGCCAGCCGAAAGGCGTGATCAACACCCAGCGCATGATGTGCTCGAACCAGGTCGCGATGGTGTCGCGGCTGGCCTGTTTTCAGGACGAGCCGCCGGTCACGCTCGACTGGGCGCCCTGGCATCACACCGCCGGCGGCAATCATGATGTCGGGCTGATCCTCTACAATGGCGGTACGTTCTACATCGACGACGGCAAGCCGCTGCCCGGCCTGATCGACATCACCGTGCGCAACCTGAAAGAGGTCGCGCCGAGTTTCTATTTCAACGTGCCGAAAGGCTTCGAGGCGCTGCTGCCCTATCTGCGCAGCGACGCGCAACTCCGCCAGAATTTCTTCAGCAAGCTGAAGGTGCTGTGGTTCGCCGGTGCGGCGCTGTCGCAACCGGTGTTCGACGAGATGCAGGAACTGGCGCTGCGCACCTGCGGCGAGCGCATCTATTTCCTGACCGGCTTCGGCTCGACCGAAACCGCGCCCGGCATGTTCGCGCGCACGCAGCCCGCCGCCAACTCGACCAATATGGGCGTGCTGGTGCCGGGCAGCGATCTTAAGCTCGTGCCCAATGAGGGCAAGCTGGAAGCGCGCGTGCGCGGCCCGAACATCACGCCGGGCTATTGGCGCCAGCCGGAATTGACGGCCAAGGCCTTCGACGAGGAAGGCTTCTACAAGCTCGGCGACGCCTTCAAGTTCGACGATCCATCCGATCCGTCGAAGGGCCTGTTGTTCGACGGCCGCGTCGCCGAGGACTTCAAGCTCGCGACCGGCACCTGGGTCAGTGTCGGACCCTTGCGCGCCATGCTGATCGATGCGCTGTCGCCCTATGTGCGCGACGTCGTCATTGCCGGTGCCGATCGCGACGACATCCGCATCCTGATCTTCCCGAACATCGATGCCTGCCGCCAGTTGTCCGGCCTGCCGGGCGACGCGCATCTCGACGATGTCCTTGCGCACGAGAATATCCGGCAGCAACTGCATGCGAACCTGACCGCGCTCGCGAAGACCAGCACCGGCAGCTCCAATCGCATCTGCCGTGCACTGCTGATGGCGGAACTGCCATCGCTCGATGCCGGCGAGATGACCGACAAGGGTTCGATCAACCAGCGTGCGGTCCTGACGCGCCGCGCGAAGCTGGTCGAAGAGCTCTACGCACCGGCCTCGGCGCCGCACATCGTCGATGTTGTGACGAAACAATAGCCCCACGGAACTGAGCATGGATATCAAGGGACAGGTCGCAGTCATCACCGGCGGAGCGTCGGGCCTTGGCGCCGCAACGGCGGAAGCCTTTGCCGCCGCCGGCGCAAAAGT
>JAEYVN010000238.1 GCA_023431725.1 Pseudomonadota bacterium | reverse complement strand
TCGCTGGGATGCGGTGACCGGCGATCATCTCGGCACCATCATCGCAAACGGCAACGGCGATCCGCTCGCCGCCTATACCGGCGACCGCGGTTCGGAAGTGTATCGCGCCTGCATAGCCTGCCACACCCTCACGCCGGACGAAGGCAATCGCGCCGGGCCAACGCTCTATGGCATCTTCAGTCGCCGCATCGCGTCACTGCCCGGCTACAATTTTTCGCCGGCGCTCAAACAGATGGATATTGTCTGGACCAAAGAGACCGTATCGGAGCTTTTCGAGAAAGGACCGATGCACTACACGCCCGGAACAAAGATGCCGGAGCAGACGATTTCGTCCTCTGATGACCGAAAGGCGCTCATGGACTTCATTGAGAGAGCGACCCTGCCTCGGTGATTTTTGTTACATATCGCAAACGCCGTGCACTAAATGCCGGCATACCATTCGTAACCGCGATCTTCCCAGTAACCACCATTGCCGCCCCACAGTCCCTTGAAGCTGTCGACCATCTCGATGCGCATGAGGTATTTGGCGTGCTTGTAGCCAAGCTGCCGTTCGACCCTGAGCCGCAACGGCGCGCCGTGACCGACTGACAGATCCTCGCCATTCATTGCATAGGCAAGGATCGTCTGCGGGTGGAACGCGTCGATGAGATCGATGCTTTCATAGTATCGACCACTCCCGTCCAGTGTTCTCTCCAGTTCATCGGCGCAATGGAAGACTGCAAATCTTGCCGACGGCTTGAGTCCGACCACAGCAAGAAGATCTCCAAGAGGAACGCCCGTCCATTTGCCGATCGCACTCCACCCCTCGACACAGTCGTGACGGGTAATCTGGCTGCGCGCCGGCAGCTTCTTGAGGTCAGCCAGCGACAGTGCCTGCGGCCGCTCGACCAGACCATCGATCTTCAAACGCCAGTTTGCAAATTTTTCCTCGGCGAGCCGCGCATAGTCCTCGCTGTCGGGCATGCTCGTGCCGTTGACTCGAAACGACGGCGAGATGTCCGTCTGGGAAAATTCTCGCGCGAGAGCGTTGCGTCCCAGAAGCAATCGTTGTGTCGCCATCGTCAGCTTTTCGGCGGATCGAATGACGGAGCCCGGTTCGGCATTCAGCACATCGCATCCCGTCAGGGAGAGCGCGCTGGCGCCTAGCGCACTGCCGACCAGAAAACGACGGCGGGTCAGGATCGTCATGTGTCGGCCCTTTCCTGCTGAATGGCATATCGGCCGGTGATCATCGAACGCATGTTGTTCCAGAGACCCGAGAGGATCACCATGACGACATGGATGATAACAAAGGAGACGAGCAGCGATGCGGTGATGAAGTGAATCGTCCGGGCGGACTGGCGGCCGCCGAAGATGTCGAGAAGAAACGGAAAGGCTGCGTCCATGCCGGGAGACATGGTCAGCCCGGTCAGCAGCATCAATGGCAGCAAGCCCGCGATCACCACGACATAGGATAGTTTCTGAAGCGTGTTGTAGCGGCGCGCCTTCTCTCCGGAAGGAAAATGCAGGCGCGCATGATCGACGACCTCGCGCCAGATGTGGCGGGGAGCGAGTTCACCACCATCCGGCACCAGATCACGGCGGAAATGCCCGCTCAGAAGGCCATACCCCAGATAGACGAGACCGTTGATCACGAAGATCCAGGCAAAAAAGAAATGCCAGCGCCGACCAGCAGCAAGGTCCTGGTAGGATGGAAGTGTGAGCCAGGCCGGAAATGCCCGCGGGGTCCACTCGCCGTCCACCTTGGATACGCCCAGGACGCCGGTCGTGGGTACGGAAACACTGGCGATTTTCAGGAAGCCGTGCGGCGTCCGGTCGCCCGCACTCGCTCCAATCTCAATGAAAGCGGGATCGGTGTCGGCTCCGTACTGGCCCCAATGCAATCGCGGGTAGGCATTGAAGATCTGAAGCCCGCTGACCAGAAGGAAGCTGAGGCACAGCACATTCAACCAGTGCGTCAGGCGCGTGACAATGGAATGACGCCGTATGAGAACGGTCTTCCGCTGCGGCGCCGACAACGCGATTTGCATGTCCCGGCTCATGGTTCGTTCCTGATGGATTCGCCTCTAACGCTTTCGCCGGCCTGGCTGACGTCGCGCGTCATGCCCGGCCGGCGGTGTTTCGCTCACATCGGCGGGACGACGCCATTGGTGCCGACAACAACACGCTGCGTGGTGATCGCGCCGTCCGCGGCTTTCTCCGCCGGAATGAAGACAGCCGCTCCCGGCTTCAGATCGCCCTCGGTGGCGGGCGCGAATGTGACAACGGGCGTGGCGTCTGGAATGGAGATCTTTTTCTCGTTGCCGTGATAGGCCACGGTCACCGTGCGGCCGTTCACGTTCTTGACTGCGTTGGCAACTGTTGCGTTGGTCATGGTGCTGTTTGGTTTCAGATCCCAACCATAGCTACCCTCACCCGTTCCCTTCAGGGCCGGCGGGAAGATCAAGACCTCAAGCGCACCGTCTCCTCCGTCCTTTGTGGGAAGCGAAGCGATGCCGACAAAATCGCCGGGCTTGATATCGTTGATGGTCGCGCGAGCAACGCTCGAGACCATCCATCCTGGTTTGAGTCCAACGTTGACGGTCCCGCCCTCACGCGTCTTCACCGTCAATGTCTGGCCGTTGAAATTGACGATGGAGCCGCGCACGCGAACGGAGTCTGCATCGGGACTCTGCGTGAAGGCGGTTGAATGAAGGCCCGCCGCGAGCGGCAGGGCAAAGAAAACGGCAGCGAGCAGTGCCGGCGCAAGTTTCCGAAGCATGTCTACCTCCTTCATATCCATGGTCACACGGCGCTCGCACCTGCCATCAAGCGGGCGCGATTGCGTTCTCTCTGTTACCGATAGATATGCGTACGAAGGCTGGAGACCGCCAATATACGAAGATATAAATGACGATACGTTCTGACTATTGCCATTGGCGTCATGCCGAGGGACCGCATACCGTCGATAGACCGGCATGACGTGCTCAGGAGCGCCCGGCCTCGCCGCTATAGAAAGAATTAGCGGATTGAAGATTGAAAGATTTGTGACTCAATTTAAGTTTCACGGAGCTTAGTGAAACAGAATTCCGTGATAAGCAGCGCGACCTTTCGAGCGAGATGAGGAGGGCATTCGCCAGGGTACCCGCAAGCGTTATTCCCCCGAAGAAGACCGCATCGTTCTGGATGGCCTTCGCGGCCAGCACGGAAGGGACCATCGTCAGATTTTTTGCGACAGACGAGGCGATGACGGAACTAAAGCTCCGACCCATCTGGTGTTGATCTCAGGCGGCTTAGTTTTGATGCAGCAAGTGCCGGATCTTGATGGTCTTGTGCATGATCGGGTTCTCGTTGCAGCAGGATTGTTTGCAGTAGATTGAGCCGTCGAGGCTTTATAGTGATCGACCAACCTGTCGATGCCGGCGGCAAGACCACCGGTTGGACAACAATTCCTGTGCCGATCCAATTTT
>JAEYVN010000216.1 GCA_023431725.1 Pseudomonadota bacterium | reverse complement strand
ATCGCCGCGGCCACCATCCGGGGCGCATCGGCCGGGCGGGGGATCCGGGCGGAATGGTCGACCAGCCGGGCCAGAATGCCGGCCTGGTCGCGGATTTCGTGCAAATGGCCGAGGTCGCGGCCGATCGCACTTTGCGGGATCTGGCCGATCAGGGCCAGGACCGGTGCATTCATGCTGTAGGCGTTCAGCAGCGCTGCCCCGGTGTTCAGGAAGCCGGGACCGGGGACGACGGAATAGGCCTGCGGCTTGCCGGTCGCCAGCGCCGCGCCGAGGGCCATATAGGCGCAACCCTGCTCATGGCGGGTGTGGAGCACCCGGACACGGTTCCCGGCATGATACAGGGCATCAAAAAAATGGTCGTTGTGGACCCCCGGCAAGGCGTAAATCGTTTCGATGCCATGGGCCAGCAGCGAGGACACCACGGCCTGGCCGGTGGTCATCCGGGCCGCGGAGGCCGGATTTTCGGGGCTGGCCGGGCTTTGGGCCGGCTTTGTGCCTGTCTGTGTCATGATTCCTTGAGGATCCCTTTGCAACCCTCAGAATGCAGATCGGGACGGCGCTGTCGAGGCCGCTGCTTGCCTTGACAAAGCAACACCCCCATGCGCTTTTCCCGCGCCTCCCGTCACCCTGATTTTCGTACGAATCGACCGCGAGACCTGATTTTCATGCACCGTTATCGCACCCACACCTGCGGCGCGCTCCGCGAGACCGACATTGGCTCCGCGGTGCGGATTTCCGGCTGGGTGCACCGCGTCCGCGACCACGGCGGTGTGCTGTTCATCGATCTGCGCGACCATTATGGCCTGACGCAGGTCGTGGCCGACCCGGACAGCCCGGCCTTCAAGGACGCCGAGAAGCTGCGGTCGGAATGGGTGGTCAAGATCGACGGCAAGGTGCGCAATCGCCCGGCGGGCACCGAGAATCCGGATCTGCCGACTGGCATGATCGAGGTGTTTGCCAATGAGATCGAGGTGCTGGGTGCGGCCGCGGAACTGCCGCTGCCCGTGTTCGGCGACCAGGAATATCCGGAAGACATCCGTCTGAAGTATCGCTTCCTCGACCTGCGCCGGGAGAAGCTGCACCAGAACATCATGACGCGCGGCGCCATTATCGATTCCATGCGCCGCCGGATGAAAGAGTCCGGCTTCTTCGAGTTCCAGACGCCGATCCTGACCGCGTCGTCGCCCGAAGGTGCGCGCGACTTTTTGGTGCCGTCGCGCATCCATCCGGGAAAATTTTACGCGCTGCCGCAGGCACCGCAGCAGTACAAGCAGCTGCTGATGATGTCGGGCTTCGACCGCTACTTCCAGATCGCGCCGTGCTTCCGCGACGAAGACCCGCGGGCCGATCGACTGCCCGGCGAATTTTATCAGCTCGATCTCGAAATGAGCTTCGTCGAACAGAACGATGTGCTGGCGGCGATGGAGCCGGTGATCACAGGCGTGTTCGAGGAATTCGCCAACGGCAAGCCGGTCAGCAAGAACTGGCCGCGCATTCCCTATGCCGAAGCGATCCGCAAATACGGCAGCGACAAGCCGGACCTGCGCAACCCGCTGGAGATGCAAGACGTCTCCGAGCACTTCCGTGGTTCGGGCTTCAAGGTCTTCGCGCGCATGCTCGAAGACCCGAAGAACCAGGTCTGGGCCATTCCCGGTCCGACCGGCGGCAGCCGCGCCTTCTGCGATCGCATGAATTCCTGGGCGCAAGGCGAGGGCCAGCCGGGCCTTGGCTACATCATGTGGCGCGAGAACAACGAGGGCGCAGGCCCGCTGGCCAACAACATCGGACCGGAGCGCACCGAAGCGATCCGTGTGGCGCTTGACCTGAAGGCCGGCGACGCGGCGTTCTTCGTCGCGGGCGATCCCGAGAAATTCTACAAGTTTGCCGGACTCGCCCGTAACAAGGTCGCGGACGAATTGAACCTTGCCGACAAGGATCAGTTCAAGCTCGCCTGGATCGTCGATTTCCCGATGTACGAGTACAACGAGGACGACAAGAAGGTCGACTTCTCGCACAACCCGTTCTCGATGCCGCAGGGCGGTCTCGATGCGCTGAATACGCAGGATCCGCTCACGATCAAGGCGTATCAGTACGACATCACCTGCAACGGCTATGAGATCGCTTCCGGTGGCATCCGCAATCACAAGCCGGAAGCCATGGTGAAGGCGTTCGAGATCGCGGGTTATGGCGAAGAGACGGTGATCGAACGTTTCGGCGGCATGTATCGCGCCTTCCAGTACGGCGCGCCGCCGCATGGCGGCATGGCCGCGGGTGTCGACCGCATCGTCATGCTTCTCTGCGGCACCAACAATCTGCGCGAAATTTCGCTGTTCCCGATGAATCAGCGCGCCGAAGATCTGCTCATGGGCGCGCCGTCGGAAGTGACGCCGAAGCAACTCAAGGAATTGCATCTTCGGCTGAACCTGCCGCAGAAATAACCAACGTCATGCGCGGCAGCGTCGCTCGAAGCGGGCGCTGCCGCTGCGCTGATCGACCCCGGGTATCCGCCATGGGTATAGCTGCGCTGCCATGGTCCGGATAACCGAGACAAGCGTGGACATGACCGCTACATTGGCCAAGGAGAATCCTTGAATGCCGTCCGTGATGTCCAATCTGTCCGAAGACCTCAAGAATCAGGCGCTTGCCTATCATCGCTTCCCGAAGCCCGGGAAACTCGAAATCGCCGCCACCAAGCCGCTCGGCACCCAGCACGACCTCGCGCTGGCTTATTCGCCCGGTGTCGCTGCCGCCTGCGAGGCGATTGCGGCAGACCCCAGAGAGGCGGCCGAACTCACCTCACGCCAGAATCTCGTCGCCGTCGTCTCGAATGGCAGCGCCGTGCTGGGCCTCGGCAATATCGGGCCGCTGGCTTCCAAGCCGGTCATGGAAGGCAAGGCGGTTCTGTTCAAGAAATTCGCCGGCATTGACGTCTTCGACATCGAGATCGATGCGCCTGAGGTGAAGCGCATGGTCGACGTCGTTTCCGCGCTGGAGCCGACCTTCGGTGGCATCAATCTTGAGGACATCAAGGCGCCGGAATGTTTCGACGTCGAGGCGCAACTGAAAGAGCGGATGAAGATCCCGGTCTTTCATGACGATCAGCATGGCACCGCCATCATCGTCGGTGCGGCCGTCCTGAACGCGCTGCATCTCACCGGCAAGAAGATCGAAGAGATCAAGATCGTTGCGTCTGGCGCCGGCGCTGCGGCGCTGGCGTGTCTGAACATTCTCGTATCGCTTGGTGCGAAGCGCGAGAACATCTTCGTTTCCGACATCGAAGGCGTCGTCTATCGCGGCCGCAATACGCTGATGGACCGATGGAAGGAAGTTTACGCGCAGGACACAAAGGCGCGAACGCTCGGCGAGATCATCGATGGCGCCGACGTGTTTCTGGGCGTATCGGCGGGCGGCGTGCTGAGGCCGGAGATGGTCAAGCGGATGGCGGATCGTCCGCTGATCATGGCGCTCGCCAATCCGTCGCCGGAGATCATGCCGGAAGAGGCTGTGATGGTGCGGCCCGATGCCATGATCTGCACAGGCCGCTCGGACTATCCGAACCAGGTCAATAACGTCCTGTGTTTCCCCTACATTTTCCGTGGTGCGCTCGATGTCGGAGCCACCACGATCAATGAAGAGATGAAGCGCGCAGCCGTCGAGGCGATCGCCGGGCTCGCCCGCGAAGCACCGTCCGATGTCGCTGCGATGGCCTATGGCGGCGAGGCGCGCACCTTCGGCCCCGGCTCGCTGATTCCCAACCCGTTCGATCCGCGTCTGATTCTGCGGATCGCGCCAGCCGTGGCCCGCGCCGCGATCGAATCGGGCGTGGCGACACGGCCGTTCACCGATTTCGAAGCCTACGGCGAGCGGCTCAATCGCTTTGTCTTCCGGTCCGGCTTCATCATGAAGCCGGTCTTCATGCGCGCCAAGCAGGATCCCAAACGCGTCATCTACGCTGAAGGCGAGGACGAGCGCGTCTTGCGGGCGACCCAGGTGATCGTGGAAGAGGGGCTGGCACAGCCGATCCTGATCGGCCGGCCGTCGGTCATCGAGACAAGGCTTGAACGCTATGGCCTGTCGATCCGTCCCGGACGCGACTTCACGCTGATCAATCCCGACGACGATCCGCGCTATCGCGAGTATGTGAATGCTTATGTCGAGGCTGCGGGGCGCCGTGGCATCACGCCGGATGCCGCGCGCACGATCGTACGGACGAACTCGACTGTGATTGCGTCGCTCGCGGTCAGGCTGAAACTCGCCGACGCCATGATCTGCGGCGTCGAAGGTCGCTACATGGCGCACCTGAAAAATATCCGCGATGTGATCGGTCTTGCTCCGGGCGTGCGGGAATTTGCGGCGCTGTCGCTCGTCATCACCAAAAAAGGCGCGTATTTCCTCGCCGATACGCAGGTGACGCCGGAACCGAGCGCCGATGCCATCGCTGACATGTCAGTGCTTGCTGCGGCGCATGTGCGTCGCTTCGGCTTGCAACCGAAGATCGCGCTGCTGTCGCATTCGGATTTTGGTTCGTTTGACAGTGTTTCGTCCGCCAAAATGCGGGCCGCTCTGTCGCATGTGCGGGAGAATTATCCCGATCTGGAAATCGAAGGCGAGATGAACGGTGACACGGCGCTGAGCCCGACCATTCGCGAGCGCGTATTTCCGAATTCGCGGCTGAAGGGCGAGGCCAACGTGCTGATCATGCCCAATCTCGATGCCGCCAATATCGCCTATCAGATGACGAAGGTGCTCGCCGATGCCTTGGCAGTCGGCCCCATCCTCATCGGCGCGGCGATGCCGGCACATATCCTGACGCCGTCGGTGACGGCGCGCGGCGTCATCAACATGACGGCATTGGCGGTGGTGGAAGCGCAAGCCGCCAAGTCCTGATGAATTCTGCTGGCCCGCGAATTGCGGCAAATTGCCGTAATTCGGGCATTTGTTCATAGTCATAAACGCAGGGGTCAAGAATTCGCTTGATACCCTGCGGCGAACTGACTATTTCCCCTCTGCCGCTTGGATCAGTCCTTTTGTTTTATGCTGGGCTGTCGGGGCGGCGTTTTTTTTCATTCCGTGAGCCGGCATGCCGGTCTCTCGGGCTTCGCTCTCTGGTTGAGGAGGACGGCATGAGCCGGAACAGCCTCTTTCAATCGGCGACGGGCTTGGAGACCCCAAGTACCTCCCGAAAGAAGGATTTTGCGGTCGCTACGCCGACAGCACAAGCTGACGAACGTTACGACCATTTCGTGGTGAGGAACGGGGTGAAGTGCGCCGGTGCGCATCTCATCATCGATCTCTACGACGCACAGAAGCTGGACGATATCGATCATATCGAATCGGCTTTGCGCGCCTGCGTATCTGCAGCGGGCGCAACGCTGCTGCACATCCATCTGCATCACTTCGAGCCCAATGGCGGTGTGTCCGGCGTTGCGGTGCTGGCCGAGAGTCATATCTCGATCCATTCATGGCCCGAGAACGGCTATGCGGCGCTCGATGTGTTCATGTGCGGCGATGCCAAGCCCGAAGCCTGCGTGCAGGTGCTGCGCGAAGCATTCAAGCCGGGGCGCATCGCGGTCAGCGAATTGCTTCGCGGACAGGGCGTCTGAGGCTGGCTTCGGCCGCGCTCAACCAGACAAGAGCCCGGCACGCCGTCCACAATTCGACGCGACTTCAACGTAAGATGTGGTGCCCGGTTCAAGCCGGGCATCATGCTTTTCAATGATGCGAGGCGTTGCCATGACCAAGGATCGCTGGATTTCCGAAACTTTGTTCGACGATCTCGGCTTTCGCGTGTCGTACAATGTGAAGCGCGTTCTGTACGAGATGAAGACCGAGCATCAGGATCTCGTGCTGTTCGAGAATCCGTATTTCGGCAAGATGCTGATGCTGGACGGTGCTACGCAGGTCACATCCGCGGACGAGTTCGTCTATCACGAGATGATGTCGCATGTGCCGATCCTTGCGCACGGTCGCGCGCAGGAGGTGCTGATTGTCGGCGGCGGCGATTGCGGCATCGCCGAAGAGGTGCTCAAGCACAAATCGATCGAGCGCCTCACGCAGGTCGAGATCGACGCGTCGGTGGTCGAGTTTTCGAAGGAGCATTTCCCGGAATTCACCGGGCCGGTGCTGTCCAATCCACGCTTCGATCTTGTCATCGATGACGGCATGAAATTCGTCGCCGAAACCGAGCGTCGTTTCGACGTCGTGATCGTCGACTCGACTGATCCGCAGGGACCTGGCGCGGTGTTGTTCACTGAAGAATTCTATGCCGGCGTGAAGCGTTGCCTGAAGCCGGGCGGCGTGATGGTGACGCAGAACGGTGTGCCGTTCTTTCAGCCGGACGAACTGGCGAGTTCGGTACAGAAATTCCGCAAGCTGTTTGGCGACGGTGGGTGCTACATCGCAGCGATCCCGACCTATGTCGGCGGTCATCTGGCGATGGGATGGGCGACCAGCGACACGGCGCTGCGCAATGTGTCGGTCGAGACGCTAACCGAGCGCTATGAGGCCGCCGGACGGTTTTCGACAAAATACTGGACGCCGGAGGTGCATCGCGCGGCCTTCGCGCTGCCGCGGTTCATCGCCGACCTGATGGGCCAAGTCTAGCTATTGGCCAAGTCTAGCTATTGGCCAGGTCTACGTATTGGCCAGGCGTCGGCCAGGTCCAGGCGTTACCGGTCCGGGCGTTACCAGGTCCGGGCGACGGATATTTAACCGGCCGCGCATACGCTTGGCCGCTGATCGCCGGGACGATGACCATGCCCAAGATCGATATCGCCACGGTACCGGAACGCAAGGGCTCGGGCTATCCGCCGCCATTTGATGCCGCCTGTGCCGAACGGGTGCGTCAGCGGTTGGGCGACGCCGGCGGACTCACCGATTTCGGCGTCAATCTCATGCGCCTGCCGCCCGACCATTGGTCGAGCCAGCGCCACTGGCATTCGCACGAAGATGAATTCGTCTATGTGCTTGAAGGCGAACTAACGCTCGTCGAAGATGACGGCGAGACGGTGCTGCGCGCCGGCGATTGTGCGGCCTTTCCAAAGAACTCCGGCAACGGCCATCACCTGATCAACAAGTCCGGCGCAATGGCGGTCTATGTCGAAGTCGGCTCGCGTGCACCGGCCGATGTCACCGTGAGCTCGGAAATCCATATGATGAGCGCCAACGCCGACGGCCGGTTCGTGCACAAGGACGGCACGCCCTACTGACGGGCAGCGCGGCGGGGAAGGGGCAAAATCGGGGCGGGCTTCAGTTCCGACCCGCGGGCCTTGGCTTCGGCTCGATTGCGCGCATACAATCACCCATGAGCTTCTTTCCAGGACAGGATCCGGCAGCCGGCGACCAGTTCGCCTGCGATGCCATCGAGCGGGTGATCGTACCCCGGACCACCGATCTCGGCGGCTTTGAAATCCGCCGCGCGTTGCCGTCGGCGCAGCGTCGCATGGTCGGTCCGTTCGTCTTTCTCGATCACATGGGGCCGGCCGAGTTTCGGGCCGGAACGGGGCTGGATGTGCGTCCGCACCCGCACATCGGTCTCGCGACGGTGACCTATCTGTTCGACGGTGAAATCCAGCACCGCGACAGTCTCGGTACCTTTGCGGCCATCCGCCCGGGCGAAGTGAACTGGATGACGGCTGGGCGCGGTATCGTGCATTCGGAGCGCACGGCGTCCGAGCGCCGCATGGTCGGCGACAAGCTGCATGGGCTGCAATGCTGGGTGGCTCTGCCATCCGACAAGGAAGAGATCGAGCCGGCATTCTTTCATCGCGATGCGGTCGATCTGCCGCTGGCGACCGACAATGGCTTCACGGCCCGTATCGTCGCCGGAGCGGCGTTCGGCAAACGATCGCCGGTCGTTACGGCCTCCGAGACGGTCTTCGTGGACGTGCTGATGGAGGCCGGTACGGCTATTCCGCTTGATGCCGACTATGAAGAGCGCGCGATCTATATCGTCGATGGCGAGATCGAGATCGCCGGAGATCGTTTCCAGGCGCCGAAGCTGCTGGTCTTCCGTCCCGGCGACCGCATTACTGTTCGTTCAACGACAAAAGCCCATATCGCCATCCTGGGCGGCGCGGCCCTCGATGGGCCCCGTCATATCTGGTGGAATTTCGTCTCGTCGCGAAAGGACCGGATCGAGCAAGCCAAGGACGACTGGAAGTCGGCACGGTTCGATATCGTTCCCGGCGACGAAATCGAGTTCATCCCGCTGCCGAACGGCTGACCCTGCGGCTTTCATTGACCGGCGTTGCTCCTGCATCAGCACCGCCGCATCCCCGATTAACGGTCCCATAACTACGTCCCCGATTTTTCCTCGGTGGATAACGCTTCTCCATAAGGCGGGCACTGACATAAACTTGGTTTTTACGCCCGAGTCCGCATTCTGGTACGGTGGTGTGTGCAGGGGCGTCTGGTTGACTCCAACCTATAAAAAAGTGATCGCCGTGGCGATCGGAGTCTTGGTGGCGAGCGTCCCCATATTCGCGCTCGACCTCTGGCTCGGCCGGCTGATCGCACGTCAGAGCGCAAGCGACAGCGAGACATTCGCGCGGCGATCGGTCAATCTGGCTGACATGCGGCTGGGTGCCACGATGGCGGCCTTGGATGAGCTGGTCAGCCAGGGCATCGATGCGTGCCGGCCTGAACAGACAGAGGCCCTGAACGCAGCGTCGCTGTCCATCGCCTGGGTCAAGCAGATGGCCGTGCTGGGACCAGCTGGCCAGCCGCTTTGCACGGACGCCGGCATCATAGCCGGGCCGGTCAAAGTGTTGGGCAGCCGGCCGGTCAAGGGCTCCGACGCAGTCATAGAAGTGGTGACGCTCGGCGATCATCCGTTGCGCATGGTCAGGCTGAGACGTCCGAGCGGCATCGGCGCCAACAGCGTTTCGGCATTGTTGCCGGCCAATGTCCTCGCCGCGCAGGTCGGCAACAGGGTCGACAAGGACAGTTACGCCGAAGTCGCGTTGCTGGATGGCACGATCATTGACGATATGGGCAGCCGACCGGCTGACGCAGACACACTGGCGCTGATGAACAGCAACGCCCGCACATCGGATCGCTTTCCCTTCCGGGTGACGACCTCCTATCCGCAGAGCGACGGCAAGGTGTCGCTTGCCGGGGCGCGCGAGATCGTGGTTCTCACCGCTGCAGTTTTCATGCTGCTGGTGATCATTCTTTCCTTGTTGCTGCGTCGGCGTCAGCGCGGAAATCCGATCTCGGAGCTGGAACATGCGCTCAAGGCCGGAGAGTTCATTCCGTATTATCAGCCGATCGTCGATATCACGAACGGCAAACTGCAGGGCGCAGAAGTGCTGATGCGCTGGAAGAAGAAGGACGGTACGGTCATTCCGCCCGCCGCCTTCATTCCCCTGGCTGAATCGAGCGGGCTGATCGTCGACATGACCCGCAGCATGATGCGGATGGTCGTTGCCGAGATGGGCGAGGCATGTGCGAGCCGACCCAAGATGAAAATCAGCTTCAACATGACCGCACAGCATTTCGAGCGCGAAACCATTGTGCGTGACCTGCGGACGATCTTCGAGCGTTCGCCGATCCGCTATTCGCAAATCATCCTCGAAGTCACCGAGCGGCAGCCATTGGAAAATCTCAGCCGCACGCGGCGCGTTGTGGCGACATTGCAGGAACTGGGTGTTCGCGTTGCCATCGACGACGTCGGAACGGGTCATGGCGGATTGTCCTATATGCTCAAGCTCGGTGCCGATATCATCAAGATCGACAAGATGTTCGTCGATGCGCTGGCAACCGAAAGCCACTCATCGACGATCATCGAAACGCTGGTTGACCTTGCCGACAGCATGCGCATGGACATCATCGCGGAAGGCGTGGAGACGTTCGAGCAGGTGGTCGCCTTGCGCGAGCGCGGTATCCGGTCGGCCCAGGGTTATGTCTTTGCACCGCCGCTGCCGGCGTCATCTTTCCTGCAATTGATGGATGCCATCGATCCGCGGCCGCGCGATCATGAGCTTGAATTGAAGTCCAGCTCCTCGCGTCAGGTTTTGCCGCAGAATCCAGCCTACGCGGCCTAGCGTTCTTCCGGTTTTATGGAAGCAAAGCCGGGGCCGGCTTGTTGTTTTGATGCGCCGCCTTCAGGCGGTTCGGTGCCGACGCCCGGGGGCGCTGCCGGTGCCGATCGATTCGAACTGGTGATAAACGCCGATTTTGTGAAGTAGCCAAGGAACACGATGACCCTTGCGGTTGTTTGTGTTTCCAGGTCTGTCCCGCCGCCAGAGTTTCCTCACAATCGCGATGCCGATTGGTTCGGGTTGTGTCGCATTCATATTCGGTCGGTCATTATGCAATTCATGAAACGTATTCTTCTTGCCATTGGGCTGGCTATCCTGCCGGCATCGTTTGCCTCCGCCCAGACCCAGCAAGTCCGTTCATTGCTGGAAAACGATCAGATCAAGGTGCGGGAATTGCGCCTTGCGCCCGGTGCGCGTCTGCCGGCGTCGACGCGGCCCAATACCTTTCTCTATGCACTCACGGATGGTTCGCTTGTCTTCACTCCGCCCGGTCGCACCGCGTATGAACTGACGTTCAAGTCAGGCGAGGCCCTCTGGATACCGTCGCAGGAAACGGCAACAGCCAATGAGGGCGACAAGGAGGTCAGGGCGCTTGTCGTCGAGATCCAGGGACGCCCTGCACCGGCAGCCAAGAAGGGGCGACCGGCCAAGGCCGGCAAGAAGTCATCCAAGAAGGGCGGTAAGAAAAATTAAGGGTGTCCAGGGTTCGGACGTGGCATTGTTCGGTCCACTATCGTTTGTTTCCTTGAGTCCGTACGTCGCTTGCTTGGTTGGCAATGACCGTAAGTCACACCGCGCCGCCGCGGGCTTTATGGAGCGCTTGGGATGAATGTCATTTTCGTAGTGGGACGGATCGCCTTTGTGCTGATCTTCATTCTGTCCGGCGCGCAGAAACTGATGGACATTCCCGGTACGGCGACAGCCATCGGATCAAAGGTCATCCTGCCGGAGTTCGTGACGCCCCATGCAACGCAGCTCGAAACGACCACCGGCATGACGACGCCGACGATGCTTGCGATTGCGACCGGTCTTGTCGAGGTCGGCGCGGCGCTGATGATCGCCGCCAATATCGGGACACGGGCAGGGGCCGTGCTTCTGATTCTGTTTACGATTGCTACGATCTACTACTTCCACCCGTTCTGGACGATGACCGGCGCCGAGCGCGAAGCCAATATGATCAACGCATTGAAGAATGTTTCGCTGATCGGCGGCTTGATGGTGTTTTTCGTGCTTGGCTCGTGGCGACCTTCGGCCTATCGCTATGACGAACAAGTGGCAGAACGGCTGTAAGTGAAGGGGCTTTTTGTAATGTCAGGTTTTCTCACACGCGGCTTGATGCTCGCCGGGATCGTTGTCGCGGCCACATTCGCAAGCATCGTTCAGGACGCGCAGGCGCAGCGCGGACCGGCTCCGAAATATTGTGCACGGACCTACGACGGCCAGATGGAATGCGCCTTTTTCACGCGGCAACAATGCATGGCCGCGATGTCTGCAACCGGCGGCGACTGCGCGATCAATCCGCGCTTCACCGGCTATCCGCCCGCCGGTCCCTACAAGCCGCGGCGCTATTACCGCTGACGTTGTCGCTTTCTGAATGTCCGGAATGAAGAGGGCGGCCAATTGAGCCGCCCCAAGTTTGATACGCCACGCGGGAGGAACTTCGAGCGGGATCGGCCCCATCAATCGCCGGTCCCGCGTGACCGTCAAAACTGACATTGGATTTCGCAATCAGGATCGCCTGATTCTTGAGCAACGTCACCCTTATCGTGCTACCGCGCGTTGCCAGGCTGGAAATGGCAATTGCTGGGCGATTTGGTCATCAGACGCGACGCCACGACACCACCGAGACGCCGCTCGCCTGATCGAGAATCCGGGCCGGTCCGGGCTCAAGCCCTGCCTTCTGCAACAGTTCTTCCGGCGTTCTCGCCGGCACATCGGGAAACACGGGCCGCCCGCCAGGCAGTGTGACGCCAGGCGCCCGCGTCAGATGGAAAAGATGGTAGCGGGGAAGAAACAGTCCGAAGATGTCGGTGCCGCCGATGATGGCGATGTCGCCGTGATCGATATCGAGGTCGCGCAAGGCTTCTTCGACGGAAGCGCCTGCCGGATTCCATAACAGCGCATTGGGGCGATCGGTGATCGTTGCCAGTGCCGCGATGTGCCGTGTCGCGATGAGGCGGCATCGGTGCGGGGAGGTTGGCTGTTCGGCCGAATTGCGTCCATGAACCAGAGCGGCCGCCGCATCGAGGCCGTGCATGAAAAATTCCTGATCGGCCTTCACGACCAGAGCGGGTGGGATGATGCCCGAAGCATCGGCCAGCATTCCGTCTTCAGATACGATGGCGTAGCCGATGAAACGATAGGGCATGCGTTGTGGTCTGCCTTGGTCGTGAACCGTTATTCTGACGCTGCTCATACAAAAAGAAAATCGCCGGGAAAGCCCGGCGATTTTACCGATCAAGCAGTGCAGGTTGCCGTCAGTCGACAGTTCGCACAACGCTTGCAGTCGGGCGCTGGCTTACGGTCGGAAGCTTGGCCTCCTTCTTGATCGCTTCGTCATACTCCGCAATCGACTTAACCGTATCCTTTGCGCGCATATGGACGATCTTGTAGCCGTTCGCCTTGAGCTGATTGAGAAGCTCGGGAAGGGCTTCAGCTGTCACATGCTGAAAATCGTGCATCAGCACGATACCTTTGCCGGATTTCTTCAGCTTGGACATTATCGTGTTGATAACTTGCTCCGGCTTGCGCGCCTTGAAGTCGAACGAGTCCAGGTCGGTCGAGAACATCGCGATGTTGCGCTCGCCGAGATAGGTCACGAGCTCCGGCGGATGCTGGAGAGCCGGGAAGCGGAAGAACGGAGCCGCGGGCTGGCCGAGCGAAAGGCTGACGGCGCTGATGCCCTTTTCAATTTCCGCTTT
>JAEYVN010000215.1 GCA_023431725.1 Pseudomonadota bacterium | reverse complement strand
GCCGTGGCATGCAAGTGGCGGCTCTGCGCCGCGCGATGGAGCGGGCGGCATGACGGTCAGCCTCAGGGTCAACGATGTCGCGGTGAATGCCGAGGTCGCGCCGCGCACGCATCTGGCCGATTTTCTGCGCGAAGACCTGCTGCTGACCGGCACGCATATCGGCTGCGAGCATGGTGTCTGCGGTGCCTGCACGGTGCTGGTCGACGGCGAGCCGGTGAGCTCCTGCATCACGTTCGCGGCCACATGCGGCGGCCGGCAAGTGCAGAGCATTGAGGGGCTTGAGCACGATCCGGTCATGGCTGCGCTACGCGCCGCTTTCACAGCAGAGCACGCCCTGCAGTGTGGCTATTGCACCCCCGGAATGCTGGTAACGGCGCGCGATATCGTCCTGCGCCTGCCCGATGCAGACGAGGATCGCATTCGCTTGGAACTCGCGGGCAATCTTTGCCGTTGCACGGGCTATAACGGCATCGTTCGCGCCATCCGGCATGTGCTGGACAATCGGCCCGACGTGATGCCGCTGGCGCATCCCGATGTGAAAAGAGGGACGTTTCAACAATTCTCGCTCGATGCGGCGCAGTCGGTTGAGGCTGCCACGGTGTCGGCAAAGTCCACCGACGACGGCCTGCACGAAGAGCTGAATATCGCGATGCCTGCCGCCCAGGTCTGGGAGGCGCTGCGCGATCCGGCTTTGATCGCAAGCTGCCTGCCGGGTGCGGCCATCCTTGCCCGCGACGGCGACAAGGTCCGCGGCGAGATGGTGGCATCGCTCGGTCCAATCCAAGCGAAGTTCACTGGCGATGCCACTCTGACCTACGACGATGCGGCCCGGACTGGTCGCATTTCCGGTTCGGGACGTGACAACGCCAGCGGCACGCGCCTGCAGGCGGAGGCCGCATTCAGCCTCATGGAGAAGGGGCCGGAGGCCAGCACCATCCTCATCGACGTGACATATGCATTGAAGGGACCACTGGCGCAGTTCAGCCGCGGCCCGATCGTTCGGGTCTTCGCAGCTGAGCTCGCAACAATGGTAGGACGCAATCTTGAGGCGCGGCTGCGCGGCGAGGAAGCGCCGGCGCCCGGAGCGACGATGCGCGCAGGCGGTCTCGTGACACGGGTTGCTTGGCGTTGGGTGCGCGACCTGTTATCCCGCTTTCATGTCCGATAGACAGATCACGCCGCCGTCCGCATTCGACCTCGCCAGCCGTCCGGGCTTTCTGATCCGCAGGCTGCACCAGATCCATACCGCGCTGTTCATAGAGGAATGCGCGGCGTTCAACGTCACGCCGGTTCAATACAGCATGATGACGGTGATTGCGGAACAGCCGGGTCTGGAGCAAGCCCGGCTGGCGCAGGAAGTCGGTGTCGATCGCGCGACTCTGGCCAACGTTGTTGCGCGGCTGGAATCACGTGGCCTGCTGCGGCGGACGACGACAAAAGCCGATCGTCGACTGAAGCGCGTCGTCCTGACAGCAAAGGGCAAGCGTCTGCTTGAACAGATGACCGACGCTGCCCAGCGTGCACATGCAAGGACAGTCGAAATCCTGTCGTCGGATGAACGTGCGGCATTTTTGCATTTTCTGGCGCGATTGGTTGACGCTGGTAACGATTTGGGTCGCGCACCATTGCGTTTGGCGTAAATCCTTCGCCGGCACCAGAACACGCTGCCGCCGAAGTTTGCACACTTTCCCGACAATTGCTCATTCAGCGATCAGTCGACATTATCACCGCAAAACATGTCAGCATACTGACGACTTAAAAGCCTTATAAATTGGGCTGTGCTGCCGCCATCGGCTGGCATGGGAGTTGCAAACCTCACTGCGCATGACAATGCGCCACACGCCGTCAGGACAGGTCACCGCGATACGGTCTCGTATAATGACCGAAGGGGCGGATACATGAGCCTCGAAGGTAAAGTCGCCATCGTGACCGGCGGAGCCATGGGTATTGGCTTTGCCGTTGCCGAAGACCTTGCCGCGCGCGGCGCTGCTGTTGTGATCGCGGATCAGAACAACGCGGAAACCAGCGGGCAGACACTCACCGGCAAGGGCTATCGCGCTATCGGGGTAAAGACCGACGTCACCTCGCAGGCCGAAGTGGACGCCATGGTGTCGCGCGCAAGTCAGGAATTCGGTCGTATCGACATTCTGGTCAATAACGCCGGCATCTATTCCACGCTGCAGCCGAAGCCGTTCGAAGAGATCGATGTCGCCGAGTTCCGTCGCATCATGGATGTGAACGTGATGGGCGTGTTTCTTTGCTGCAAGGCAGTGGTGCCTGTTTTCGAACAGCAAGCGTCCGGCCGCATCATCAACATTTCCTCCGGCGTTGCCTTCAAGGGCAATCCGCTGATGGCGCATTACGTCGCCAGCAAGGGCGCTGTGGTTTCGCTGACGCGGGCGCTGGCGACCGAGCTCGGGCCACGCGGCATTCTCGTCAACAGCGTGGCGCCCGGCTTCACCTTGAGCGATGGCGTCGAACGCAACCCTGCGCTGGTCGCCGGTGTGAAAGAGCCGTCATTGCGCAATCGGGTGATTGCGCGATCCATGACGCCTGCCGATCTCGTCGGTGCGGTGGCTTTTTTCGCCAGCGCCGATGCGGCCTTCATCACCGGACAAACGCTGGTGGTGGACGGCGGTGCCTATTTTCATTGAAAGCCGGAGATTCGAATGCCGATCACCATTCCCGTTATCGATCTCGAACCGGCATTGAAGGGCTCGGCGGCGGAGAAGCGCGGGGTCGCGGCGCAGATCGATAAAACCTGTACTGAAATCGGCTTCTTCACCATCAAAGGCCACGGCATTCCGCTGTCGCTGATCAATGAGCTTCGTGACAAGGCCAACACATTCTTCGCGCTGCCCTTGAACGAGAAACTCAAAGCGGCGCATCCCGATGGCAAGACACCGCGCGGCTATCGCGCGCTTGGTATCGAGGCATTGTCGGCCGGTAACGCCATCGAGACACCGGCCGACCTGAAGGAATACTACCATCTCGGCCGCGAGCGTTGGGCCGATGAGCCGTATTACACGCAGGGCGAGGGGCCGCGTTACTTCATTCCAAATCTCTGGCCGGATCATCCTGCGGGCTTCGGGGAAGCTGCGGAGAAATACTATCTCGCGCTGGAGAAACTGTCCGAAAGCATGATGGAGCTGACGGCGCTGGCGCTCGGTCTGCCGGAGCATTTCTTTCAGGACAAGATCAACAAGCACATCACCGCGATCCGCCTGAACTATTATCCCGAGCAGACAACGCCGCCGCAGCCGGGGCAACTGCGTGCCGGCGATCACACCGATTATGGCCTGCTGACGATCCTGAACGGCGAGAATGTGCCCGGCGGCTTGCAGGTGCAGACGCGCGCCGGAGAATGGATCGATGTCGAAACCGATCAGGACACCTTCGTTGTCAATATCGGCGATCTGCTGATGCGCTGGACCAACGACCGCTGGGTGTCGAACGTGCATCGCGTCATCAATCCGCCGGATAGCATCGCA
The DNA here is from genome assembly GCA_023431725.1 of Pseudomonadota bacterium. Lineage (GTDB taxonomy): Bacteria > Pseudomonadota > Alphaproteobacteria > Rhizobiales > Xanthobacteraceae > Pseudorhodoplanes. Next base: position 531 of record JAEYVN010000215.1, on the reverse strand, counting down.
GCGCGCAGCAAGCGGCTGTCCATCGCTTTCTTCCATCACCCGAACTACGACGCGCTCATCGAGTGCATCGCTCCAGCAGGAAAGGCGAAGTATCCGCCGGTCTATTCCGGCGAATATCGCGACCTGAAGTACCAGCAGACCCGCCTGAAATCAGCCTGATAGAAGCACAGGAGTTTTTGATGAAGACGTTTAGGTTGCTAGCGACGGCATTCGCAGCGGCGTTAGCCGCGACAAGCGCGCAAGCGCAGGAGACGATCAAGATCGGCATGACCCAGCCGCTGACGGGTGCGGTTGCGGCGTCGGGCACCTTTGTCGCCAATGGCGCCAAGATCGCCGTCGATGTCATCAATGCCAAGGGCGGCGTGCTCGGCAAAAAGCTTGAACTGATCCTCGAAGACAACAAGTCGAATCCGAAGGAAGCCGTCGCAGCGGTCGAGAAGCTGATCCTGCGCGACAAGGTGCCGTTGCTGATCGGCGCCTGGAGTTCGACCTACACGCTTGCGATCATGCCGAAGTTGATCGAATACAAGG
>JAEYVN010000180.1 GCA_023431725.1 Pseudomonadota bacterium | reverse complement strand
CAGCTAGACGCCGAGATTGTCGATCAGACGCGTCCGTCCGAGCTTTGCCGCCACGAGCAGACGGATCGGACCATCATCGACGCGTGCGACGGGAGCCAGGGACTCGGCGTGACGCGCTTCGAGATAGTCGACAATGAAGCCGGCCCTTTCGATCGTCTCTTGGCCCGTGGCCATCACATCGCCGATCAACTCGCCGGACTTGATCAGCGCGGCGCTCTCCTTCAGCACGCGATACAATGTCGGCGCGACGGCTCGCTCTTCGGCCGAGAGGTAGACGTTACGCGACGACATCGCGAGGCCGTCCTTCTCGCGCATGGTCGGCACGCCCACGACCGCGACGGGGATATCGAGATCCTTCGCCATCCGTGTCACGACCTTCAACTGCTGATAGTCCTTCTGGCCGAACAGCGCGACATCGGGCGCGACCTGCAGGAACAGCTTCGAGACGACGGTCGCGACACCGCCGAAGAAATGCGGACGGAACGTATCCTCCAGTCCGGCCTTGGCTGGCCCGCTCGGCATGACGGCTGTGGAAAAGCCGTCGGGATACATGGCCTTGGCGGTCGGCGCCCAGACCAGATCCACGCCGAGGGCGGTAAGGGCCGCAATGTCGCGTTTCGTATCGCGCGGATAGGAGGCGAAGTCCTCATTCGGCGCAAACTGCGCAGGGTTCACGAAGATCGATACGACGACGATATCGGCGCGCCGCTGTGCCTGCTTCACCAGCGAAAAATGCCCGTCGTGAAGCGCCCCCATCGTCGGAACCAGGGCCACTGTCCGGTTCTTGCCGCGCAATTGCGCGACAGCCTTTCGCAGCGGTGCAACGGCCCCGATGACGATCGGCTTCTTCGTGGGTTTCTTCACTATGGTGGCTCCGGGGAATGCGTCGCAGTTGGAACCCGACATTAGCAAAGAGCGAGTCCGGGCACAGCATTTCACCCCAGCGCGATATCAGCACCGCGCGGGTTAAGGATGAACGGGTTAATCCCAAGCTTCCTTGCCGCGAGACCTTGACCCGGCACCTCGCAAAAATGAGGATGCCGGCAGCAGGGATTGTTGAGTCATGTTGGTTCAGACGAATCCCCCCAAGTCAGCGCGTGTCATCGTCGTCGGAAATGAAAAGGGCGGGTCGGGGAAATCCACGACGGCCATTCACGTCGCGATCGCGCTCTTGAGGGCGGGACAGAAGGTTGCGACGATCGATCTCGATTCGCGCCAGAAGAGCCTGACGCATTACGTCGAAAATCGCCGGCTCTGGGCGCGCCGTGAAAAGTTGCCGCTCGATATCCCGCTGCATTTCTGCATCGCGCGCAGCGAGGGCTTGCGTATCGACGAAAATGAAGTCGCCGAATTTACCGCCTTTGCCGAGACCATTGCCGCGGTCGAACACAGCCATGATTTCGTGGTGATCGACACGCCGGGGTCGGACAGCTACCTGATGCGGCTGGCGCATGCGATGGCCGACACGCTCATTACGCCGCTCAACGACAGCTTCGTCGATTTCGATGTCCTCGGCACTGTCGATCCCCAGACCTACGCGGTGACCGGAACCAGCCATTATTCGGAGATGGTGCGCGAGGCGCGGCGCCAGCGTCGCAAGGTCGATCAGGATGCCGCGGACTGGATCGTGGTCCGCAATCGTCTGTCCACATTGGGGTCGCGCAACAAACGATTGTTGTTGGAAGGCCTGCGGCAACTGGCATTGAGGCTCGGCTTTCGCGCGGTCGACGGGTTTTCCGAGCGCGTTGTCTACCGCGAGTACTTCCCGCGGGGGCTGACGGCGCTGGACGATATCAATGAGAGCACGCTCGGGACCCGGCCGAACATGTCCCATGTCTCGGCCCGGCAGGAGGTGCAGGGCCTGCTGACCGCGCTCAGGCTACCGATCGACGACAAGGGCCGCCGCCGGGCTGCCGCGCGCGAGGAATGGTTCAATTCGGCCGATATGCCCCTCGAGATGCAGGACATCTTCGATTGAGGCCTTAATGTCGCGCCGAAGTTGCGCGCGGGAGCCGCGATTACGACCTATATAGGTCCAAGGGAGTCGCGTTGGCTCCATTCGGTCAGGGTTGTATGGGCAACGATCGTTCCGACGCCAAAGTCGCAAAAACCGATGCGGGCAAGCCGGTTGCCTCGCGGTCGGAAATCGATTCTTTTCTCGCCAAGGTTGCGGCCATGACCCCGACGGTCGCACCTGGACAGCGCGGACGCCTGGTCTTTGCTCTGGATGCGACCATGAGCCGGCAGCCGACCTGGGATGCCGCCTGCCAGCTGCAGGCGGATATGTTCCAGGAAGCGGGTGCGATCGGTGGACTTGATGTCCAACTCGTCTATTTTCGTGGTCTGAGCGAATGCCGGGCTTCGGGATGGGTCGCAGAGCCCGCGCGGCTCGGGGCGCTGATGGAGCGGATCGATTGTCGCGGCGGTCATACGCAGATCGGCAAGGTGCTGGCGCATGTGCGGCGGGAATCCGAGAAGCGGAAGGTCCAGGCGCTGGTCTATGTCGGCGACGCGATGGAAGAGGCGGTCGATGACCTTTGCGCGGCAGCCGGTGAACTCGGGCTGCTCGGCGTGCCGGCTTTCATGTTCCAGGAAGGCCACGATCCGATTGCCGAAAATGCCTATCGCGAGATCGCGCGTCTGACCCGCGGCGCTTATGGCCGCTTTTCGCAGGGCGCGGCTCAGGAACTGGCTGAATTGCTGCGGGCCGCTGCTGCATTCGCCGCGGGCGGAATGAAAGCTCTTTCCGATCTTTCCGCGCGCAAGCACGGTGGCGCGCAGAAGTTACTGCGTCAGATGAGCTGATCGTCTCCCATGGCTCCTATTCTTCTTGGCATTGCCGCTCTGCTGGTCCTGATCTGGGCGATGTATGGTTTCGCCCGCATCGATGTGAAGGTGCTTGCGCCCGTCCTGCGCAAGGCCGGGGGGTACGCCGCGCTCGCGGGCGCGGTGTTTCTCACCGCGCGCGGGCAGGTGGGACTGGGCTTGCCGCTTGGCATGGCCGGACTGACGATGCTGGGCTGGATCCCGGGAGCCGCCAGTTTCAGCAAACGCATGAACAAGAGCAGCGGCCAGACGTCAAAGGTCCGTTCGGCGTTTCTGGAGATGGAGCTCGATCACGATACGGGGGCGATGCGCGGACGCATCCTCGCCGGTCGCATGGAAGGAGTGACCCTCGATGCGCTCGACGTCCCGACGATGATGGCGCTGCTGCCGGAGATCGACGATGAAAGTCGCGCGTTACTGATGGCGTATCTTGACCGCCGGGAGCCCAGCTGGCGTGAGCACGCGGATGCGGGTACGGCAGCGGGGTCTGCTCACGTCGACAGTGGAAAAATGACGGAAGAGGAGGCT
>JAEYVN010000142.1 GCA_023431725.1 Pseudomonadota bacterium | reverse complement strand
GTGCTGGAGAATGGCCGCGTCGTGCTCGACGGCACCAGCGCCAAGCTGCAAGGCCACGGCGACATCCAGGAATTCTATCTCGGACAGGCGGGTGGCTCTGCGCGGCGTAGCTATCGCGACGTCAAGCAATATCGCCGCAGCCGGAGGTGGTATGGCTGAGCTCGAAATCGACAAGCTCACGCTGCGCTTCGGCGGCCTTGTGGTGCTGGATGGCGTCTCGCTGAGCGTCGAGCGCGGCGAACTGCTGGCGCTGATCGGCCCGAACGGCGCCGGCAAGACCTCCGTGTTCAACTGCATCAGCGGCATCTATCCGGGCGGCGGCGCGATCCGCTTTCGCGGCGAGAACATCGCCGGCAAGAAGCCGCATGACATCGCAGCGCTCGGCATCGCCCGCACCTTCCAGCACGGCGAACTCTTCCCGCAGATGAGCGTGATCGACAATCTGCTCACCGGCCGCCATCCGCGCATCAAGGGCAATCCGCTCGCCGAAATGCTGTTCCTGCCGAGCGTGCGGCGTGAGGAAATCCGCCAGCGCGAGGCGGTGGAGAAGATCATCGAATTCGTCGAACTCGAACGCTATCGGCACACGCCCGTCGGCGGCCTGCCGTTCGGCACACAGAAGATCATCGGCTTCGCGCGGGCGCTGGCGCTCGAGCCGGCCCTCCTCCTGCTCGACGAGCCCTCCGCCGGCCTCAACCGCGAGGAGCGCGAGGACCTCGCCCGTTTCATCCTGCGCATCAAGCACCAGCTCGGTATTGCCATGATCTGGATCGAGCATGATATGCAGATGGTCGCGGACCTCGCCGACCGGATCCACGTGCTCGATTACGGGCGCACGCTGGCGAGTGGACCAGCGGATGTGGTGCTGAAGGATGAGCGTGTCGTCGCGGCGTATCTCGGAACAAGCAAGCAGCATTGAGCGGCTTTGCATTCGCATTGCGGCCGTCTGCGCGGCGTTGATCTTCACCGCTGGCGTTGCATTCGCCCAGGCCCCCGCGGCCACCGAAGCGCGCTCCTTCAACGGCTATATCCAGTCGCTGTGGCCGGAGGCGCAGAAGCGCGGCATCACGCGTGCGACATTCGACCGCGCGCTCGGCAATGTGCAATACGACACCGAAATCGCCGCGCTGTCGCGCCGTCAGCCCGAATACGGCCGCGCGGTCGGCGATTATCTGGGCGGCATGGTATCGCAGGCGCGCATCAATGGCGGCATCCGCCGCCTCGGCGAATTGCGCGGCCTGCTCGATTCCATCGAACACAAGTTCGGCGTGCCGCGTGAAGTGCTGGTGGCGATCTGGGGCATCGAGACCGGCTTCGGCGCCAACCAGGGCGGCAAGGGCGTGATCCGCTCGCTCGCGACGCTCGCCTTCACCGGCTACAAGGGCGACTTCGCGAAGAACGAATTGCTCACCGCATTGCTCGTGCTGCAGCAGGGGCATATTCCGCCCGAGCGCATGATCGGCTCATGGGCCGGCGCGATGGGGCAGCCGCAATTCATTCCGTCGAGCTTCATGCGCTGGGCGGTGGATTTCACCGGCGACGGCAAGCACGATCTGTGGACCAGCGTACCGGATGTGCTGGCCTCGATCGCCAATTATCTGCGCGAGCATGGCTGGAAGCCCGGCGTGCCCTGGGGCTATGAAGTGACGCTGCCGCAGAACTTCGACATGCGACGCAGCAGAGCTTCGTTCCGCGACTGGGCGGCGCTCGGCGTGCGCCGCACCGATGGCGGACGCTTGCCGAACGACGACGCGCATGAAGCGATCCTGTTTTTCCCGAGCGGCGCGCGCGGCCCCGCCTTTCTCGTCACCGAGAATTTCAACGTCATCAAGACCTATAATATTTCCGACGTCTATGCGCTCGCGATCCTGCATCTCGCCGATCGCTTTCGCGGCGCCAAACCGTTTGCCGGACGCTGGCCGGCCGACGATCGCCAGCTCTCGCGCGAGGACCGCATGCGCATCCAGCACGCGCTGGCCAAGCTCGGCTACAAGGTCAACGACTTTCAGGGGATGATGGACTTCGATTTGCGCGACAACATCCGCGACATGCAGATCAAGTTCGGCATGACGCCGGACGGGCATCCGGGGGTGGAGTTTATGCAGAGGCTGGTGGGGAGGTGAGACTTGGAGCGTAGCCCCAAGCGCGTCTCCGCTTAGCAGAAACCCTTTTATTACCGCCAAATTAATTGCTCAGACCTTTCTTCACTTAGCACCCTCCTCGGCGTTCGACGTGCAACACGCTAGACTTCAACGCTGGTGGAAGCTGGAACGCCTCGTTTGAGGCAAGCTACGGAAAAACTGCAAATTGACAGCAACCGTCATTGGTGGGGCTTATGGATCAGTCAACTATTGCACTATTGTTAAGTGGCGCCCTCACGTTTCTGCGAGTGTATGAGTTCTACTCCGACCGCCGGAATAAAATTGAAGCAAACACTCGCCTCACAGGCAGTGAGGATATAGGCAACACGATCGTCCTTCTTAACAAATCGAAAAACCCGGTAACGATTTCGTACTTTGACCTTGTATGGGTGCAGCGTCGCGAGCTCTTTGGCATCCATATTCCCTTCACAAGAAAAGTCATTTCTGAAATGTCACCGTTGGACCCGCCCTTTGGTTACGATGAGCAGATTCCGTCGCACGGAGTGCACCATTTGGAATTTGCGGGCGATTATCACTTCGGTTGGGGAGTTGACCTCAAGGAGGCCATCTACTTGCGACTTTGGCTGCATGGCCGCAAAAAAGTATTGTGGCTACATGTCACCGGACCAGGAGCAAAC
>JAEYVN010000086.1 GCA_023431725.1 Pseudomonadota bacterium | reverse complement strand
GCCTGCAATGTCGGCGTGGAATCGACGATCCGCGCCGCCTATCATCTCGATTATTTCGCCGTGCTGATCCGCGATGCGACGCTTCCGGCTGGTCCGCAATTCGTGCGCGATGCGACCGAGCACAATGTCGCGACTTTTTTCGGCTGGGTGACCGATACCGACGCCGTCATTTCCAGCTTGCGGGCGGCCGTCTGACGCAATCGATCAGCGCGTCGCAGCCGGTGGCATCAACAACGGCGCCAGCGGCTCGACACGGACTTCTTGTGGCAGCGGCAAGCTGAGCACGCCGCGTAGTACCGGCAACGTTGCATCTGCCATCGCCGCATGCCCTTCCGCGGTTGGATGCACGGCGCCGCCATAGACGGCACTGGTCGCACCCCAGGTGGCGTCATGCAAATCGCTCGGCTGCAGTGTCGGCGAAACGCCCTCAGGGAAAGTCATGGCCGTGAAGTAGCTGTCGTTCGCGGTGCGGATCCAGCGGGCGCGCGAGGCGTAGGGGCGGAAATCGCGGGCGCGCAGGCTGCAGCGCATCGGGTCGGTGGCGGCGACGGCCGGATTGTTTTCGAAGCTTTCGCCATTATCGAGGAAGCATTCGCGATCAAAGGCCGGGTCGCTCGCAGCGCGCGCGCAGAAGCCATGATTGGCGAACTCCGCCGTATGCGTATCGACGAAGGTCATGCGGTCGCTGACGGGATCACGGCAGGCGCCCGGCGTGTCGCAGGTTGCAAGTGCCCTGAGCCTCGGTAGAAAACGATCCTCGACGAAGTCAGAGACGGCGCGCAGACGTTTGCCATCGACGTTGAAAGCCGGATGGACATCGAACCCGCCACGGCCGCCCTGACAAATCTGGCCGCCGTTCGCCATCGCCGGGTTGCCGTAGGTCACGTAGATGACGCGCTGCAGATTGCCATCCAGATAGGGCTTCAACGCACCGCGCAGCTTGGCGAAGTTGCGCGGCAGGTCGCCGTCGAGCGTCTTCTGCGCATCGGACACGTCGGTGAACATGCCGCCTTTTTCGAACAGACTTCGTTCGGTCGCATCTTCGGTGATAATGTTGGCGACGAGACCGGAGAAGCCAATATCGTTAGCGCCGATCGTCAGCATGATGGCGTCGAGCTTGCGGTTCTTTTCAGTCTTGCGAGCGAGATCGAGAGCTTCCTTCAGGCGCGTCATCTGTGCGACCGACGAGGTGGTGCAACTGCCGATCGCCGGACATTCGCGCGCACGCAAGGAGCTGAAGAAGCCGTTCTCGATAGTCGAACCGGAGCAGGCGAGCGGCAGGAAGGTCACCGCAATATGCGGATTCTCGATCGCAAGGGCCAATGCTGCGCGCACCTGATAGCCGTATAGCGAACGATGGCAGGTCGCGCTCCACCAGCGCGCGTTGAGGCGCGCCCAGTCGCTCGATGCATTGCCGCTGCCGCTGGCCAGTGCAGGGTCGCAGGCGCGACTGCCCTTGAAGCCGACCCGGCCGGGGCGGAAATATTCGCTCGTGCTGCCCGCCAGGAAGCGGCGGAAGCAAAAGCCGCCGTCATCCAGGGCAATCGGGCGATCCGGGTTGCCTTCGCCGGCCGCGATGGAATCGCCCATGCCGGCGATCAGGAGATCCCGGATCACGATGTCGGCAGCGACACGCTGCGCGGTGCCATCGGGCAGTTCGACATCCACGGTTGCAATGGTCGTTCCGTCACGCCGCACACGGATCTTGACCTGCTCGTCGCAGCGGGTGGTGGCTTGCCGCGGCGTGTCCGCACCGTCATCGAAGCTCCAGGTGCAGGCCGCATTCGGAGGCACTGCGCCGGCGGCGACGGCCGTGATTGGATAGTCCGAGGCGGCGAGATAGTTTTCCTTCTCGCCATCGCGGGTGCAGATTTCGGGCAGACGGCCGGATTGGTCGACACAAAGGTTGTCGACCATATCGCGGGCCCAGCCACGGCCATCGCTGGAGCGGGCCAGCCGCTGCTCGGAGGCCAGAACGCCGTCACCGCGATAGGCCGCCGCGTGGCGGCGGAAATCCGCTTCATTACGGAACAGTCTGAAACGGTTGCGGACTTCCCATTCGATGCGGATCGGTCCGCTGGCCGCGCCGGTTTCTGCTTGGGGAGACGGCAGTTGCAGCGGCTGTTGCGCGCCAAATTGGGCGACGGCCGGGAGTCCGGCGGAAAAAAGGATCAAAGCGGCCAAGGCCGCGACAACAGATGCGCGCATAGCAGATCCGAAAAGCGAGGGCCGGAACCGCTTAGCACAATGGATTGGGCGGAAATATGGGGGCTAACGCCTCTGCTGCAGTTGATGCCGACCCCCGCCACAGGGCTTGGCCGGTCGTCGTCCCTTCCACGCAATCAGGCTCTCCCGGCCGATCATGACGGTCAGGGCCAAGGCGAATGGCACCATGTAGTAGAGTACGCGGAAGATCAGCAGCGTCGCCAGCAATTCTTCCTTGGGATATTGTGTCAGCGCAATCAGGATCGCGGCGTCGAACACGCCGAGTCCGCCGGGCGTATGGCTGAGAAAGCCGAGCAGTGTCGCCAGCACAAAGACCACGACAAAATGCGTAAGGTCGATGGGCGGTGAGGCCGGCAGCAGGATATACATGGCAATCGCCGACAGGCCGAGATCGAATACGCCGATCAGGATTTGTACGAAGGTGAGGCGCGCATTCGGGAGAATGAGCGACACCTCCTTGATGCCGACACGGCGCGGTCCCCCCAGAAGCCAGACCAGATATCCGCAAATCACGAGCAGCCCGCCGATGCCGATGGCGCGATTGATCCAGGGTGGGAGATGATCGATCGCGCTGGCTGCATCCGGCGCGATCATCATGCCGAGCCCAAGAACGAAGGCGTTGCCAAGCCAGAAGGTCAAACCCGTGACGAAGGCGATCTTGGCGACGTCGAGGAGTGAAAGGCCCCAGGCTGAATAGATGCGAAACCGGATCGCTCCGCCGGTAAATACGGTGGCGCCGAGATTGTGGCCAATGGAATAGCTCGCAAAGGCGCCGAGAGCGGCAATCCGGTAGGGAACGTGTTTGGCGCCGATCGTGCGCAGCGAGAAAAAATCATAAAACGTCAGCGTAAAATAGGCGCCGGCGACGAATACGGCCGCGAGGCCGATGGTGGATGCGGGCACATTGCCGATTGCCTCCAGCACGCGCGCCGGCTCCACATGGCGCAGCATCCGGTAGAGAGCGAAGCCAGCGAGACAGAGAACGGCAAAACTCGCGAGAAAACCAATCTTGTTCCAGCCGATCCTTTCATGAACCGTACTGACGAAGATCGTCCAAAATCTGCGCATTCAGAATAAGATCCGGCATTTTTGAAATATCATATGTCCTCCTCCATTCATCCTCTTGGCGTCTTTTTGAGGCCAGACTATGCCGCGACTCGTTGCGTTCACCATCCATTGCGATCGCGACAGGTCTCTAACGACGGTTCGGCCTGACGGTTGCCGCGTCGTAAGAACTGCGCACCGCGCGGTTCATGCAAAGGATTTATGAGAAGTTCCACTATCGCGTTCGCACGCACTTTTTGTCGGGCTGTGGGGACGCGCGAGCGAATATCAGCGGTTGCTCGACGGCATGGCGCAACATGAGGTCGAAACGGCTGAAGCCGCATACAGCCTGGCGCTCAATTTTTGCAATTTTCAGGCGGTTCGCGGAGACGGGGCGGGAAGCCGAGGCAGCCTCCCGCCATCCGTCAGGCATCGTGTGGTCGTCAGGCCGCCGAGCCTAGAGCAGCTTTCACCTTTTCCGGCGTGAATGGCACGGAGCGCATCCGCACGCCGGTGGCATCGAAGATGGCATTGGCAATTGCCGATGGCACGACGGCCGCCGCCGGTTCACCTGCACCCCATGGCCGTTCGTTCGGACGATCGATCAGATCGTAGTGAAGCTCGGGCACATCAGGGAACGTGATGATCGGGTAGCTCGCCCAGTCGAGCGTCGTGACCATCGAGCGATTCCATTTCACTTCCTCGATCAGCGTGCGGCTGACCGTCTGGATGATGTTGCCGTCGAGCTGCGACTTCACGCCATCGGGATTGATGATCTGTCCGCAATCCTGAACGAGATAGAAGCGCGGCACCCGGACCTTGCCGGTGGTGCGATCGATTTCGACATCGGCGACCGCGCCGAC
>JAEYVN010000084.1 GCA_023431725.1 Pseudomonadota bacterium | reverse complement strand
GCGGATCGTTGCGGCGCTGCGGCAGGGGGAGCTCGCCGCGGCGAAAGCCGAGACTGTCTTGACCTCGCATCTCGCCGCGACGCTGCTCACCATGGCGAAGGAAGGACATGGCGCGGCCTGGCTGCCGGCATCGCTCGCGCAGGACGACATCGCCCGCGGGCTCCTGCTTCGTGCCGCGGACGCGTCGCACGATATCCCGGTCGAGATCCGGCTGTTTCGCGCCGTCGATAGCCGCAATCGGGCGGCCGATGAGTTGTGGGGACAGTTGACGGAAAGCGGCCAGCGGCTCGGAGAGCGATGAACGCGGTCCCAGCATCGCGAGGATCGCAGCTTTTCATCATCACTTGACAACGCCCACCGATTTGGATTATATTCCTATTCATTCCATCCACCGAGGGCGTTCTCATGAGACGTCATGATGGCGGGATGGGATGCGGTGCCCGCGGGCGAGGCTCGTAACCTCGCACTCGGGCGGCGCCGGGGCTCCGCCCGAGGCCACTATGAGCCTCTGCCAGGAGCTGGCTGACCGGTGTCTTTTTAGCCAAGGCCTCCCTGCCATGGCGGAAGGCACGTGTAGCGAAGCGCGGCCCGGCGCTGGATAGACGCCGCGAGTGGTGCGCCGTGAGGCGGCCGTGCGCTGGTGGATTGTTTGCGCAGACTGCGCAGACCCGTCTCCAGGATGCGCGGCGTATCCAGGAATGCCCTGCGTCTTCCGGCGCACCATTCCCCTCTGTTTGCTTCGGGCGCACCCGGCGCCGTCCAAACAATACGGGTGATGGCGCTTGCCGATTTTCCGCAACCGGACTTTCGATGATGACTCCGAACAATCATTGTTTCTTCGTCATGGCCGGGCTTGACCCGGCCATCCACGTCTATGGCCCGTGCAAAAAAAGACGTGGATGCCCGGCACAAGGCCGGGCATGACGTGCGTCGGGACACCAGACAACGAACTGCAATGACCGACGCAACCAGCACTGCAAAAAGCGACACCATCATCACGCCGCGCATCGCTACAGCGCTCGGCTTCGGCGCGATCCTGTTGTGGGCGACACTCGCCTCGCTCACATCGCTGAAAGGCGCGAGCATTCCGCCCTTCCAGACCACGGCGATCACCTTCCTGATCGGCGGATTCACCATCGTCGCCATCGCGCTTGTCACCGGCCGCGCCGCGGCGATGAAGCCGACGATGGCGTCGCTCGCGCTCGGTGTCTATGGACTGTTCGTCTTCCATGTCTTCTATTTCGCCGCGCTGAAGCTGGCGCCGGCGGCGGAGGCGACCCTCATCGTCTCGCTGTGGGCATTGCTGACCGTGCTGATGTCCGGCCTGCTGCCGGGGCACATTCTGCATCTGCGCCACATCGCCGGCGCGTTGCTCGGACTGATCGCCGCGACGCTGCTGGTCTGGAACAAGTTCAGCGGCTCGGATGAATTTCCGCACGCCATGCTCGGCTTTGCGCTCGCCTTCGGCTGCGCGCTGGTGTGGTCGAGCTATTCGGTGATGTCGCGGCTCGTCGCCGCGGTGCCGAGCGAAAGCCTCGCGCTGCCCTGTTTCATCACCGCGGCGCTCGCCTTTGTCTGCAGCCTCATGTTCGAGGGCTGGACGACGCCGCAAGGCCTGAATACGTGGATCGTGATCGTGCTGCTGGGCCTCGGCCCCGTCGGCGCCGCGTTCCTGATCTGGGATATCGGCATGAAGCGCGGCAACGTCGCCTATCTCGGCGTGCTGGGCTATGCGTCGCCGGTGATCTCGACGGGTCTTTTGATCCTGCTCGGCTTCGCCTCGCCGTCATGGCGGCTGGCGATCGCGGTGGCGCTGATCCTGATCGCTGCCAAGCTCGCAGCGCCTGAACGGAATAAGCTCAAGAATTAGCTGGCGGACACACGTTGCGTGCCACCAATGGCGAGACGCGGCATGGCCGGCGCCAGCGGCACATGGAACGGCGCATAAAGACCACGCCGGTCCGGCACCGTTGCGAAGGACTGCGTCAGGCCGATCGTCGTTTCGGCGGAGCCGAGGACGAGATAGCCATCGGCGGCCACCGCGCGCGACAGGCGCTCCAGAATTTCGCATTTCGTCGGCTGGTCGAAATAGATCAGCACATTGCGGCACAGGACGAGATCGAACATGCCGAGCCGCGAGAAATCGGTGAGCAGGTTGAGGGGGCGGAACTGCACCATGCTGCGGATGTCCGGCGAGATCTGCCAGGTTTCGCCTGACTGCGTGAAGTAGCGCAGCAGCATCGTGATCGGCAGGCCACGCTGCACTTCGAACTGGCTGTAGATGCCGGCCTTGGCCTTCTCCAGCACTTCGTTCGACAGGTCGGTGGCGAGGATCTCGATGCGATAGCCGTCAATCGCGTGGCCCATCTCCTTCAGCGCCATGGCGAGCGAATAAGGCTCCTGCCCGGTCGAGGCCGCCGCACACCAGATGCGGATGCGCCGGGTCTGCGCCCGCGCCGCCATAAGCTGCGGCATGATGAACGACTTGAAGTGATCGAACGGGATACGGTCGCGGAAGAAAAAGGTCTCGTTGGTGGTCATGGCTTCCACCACCTCGACGGTCAGCGACTCGTCGGTACCGGCCCGCAGATGTTGGGTCAGCTCGAACAGGCTGGCGAATCCCCGCCGCTGTGCGATCGGCATGAGCCGGCTTTCGACGAGATAATGCTTCTCGGCCGACAGCATCAGCCCGGACCGCTGCTTCAGCAATCTGCGGATGAACTCGTAATCGGTGCTCACGCGCGCCCCCCGACAAACCGTCGCATGATCGCCGGTGCAATATCGTGGAGCGGCAAGACCGCGGAACAGACGCCGGCCTGCGCGGCCGAACCCGGCATGCCCCAAACAATGCTCGTCGCTTCATCCTGTGCGATGATGCTGCCGCCGGATGCGACGATATCGCCGGCGCCATGGGTGCCGTCGGTGCCCATGCCGGTCAGCACGAGACCGAGCACCCAGGATCCCCACACCTCCGCTGCGGAGGAGAAGAGGACATCCACGGCCGGCTTGCAGAAATGCACGGGCGGCGCATCGTCGAGGATCGCGACGGGCTGGCCATTCGACCGTGCGACCCGCAGATGCCGGTGGCCTGGCGCGACGTAGATGTGTCCGGCACGGATCGGCTCCCCATCCTGCGCCTCACGCGCCGGCCGCCCCGCCGCCCGCGCCAGATGCTCGGCCAGAATGGTGGTGAAGGTCGGCGGCATATGCTGGGTGATGAGCACCGGTGCCTGGTCGATCACCGAACCCAAATGTCCGCAGATTTCGGTCAGCGCTTGCGGTCCGCCGGTCGAGGACCCGATCACCAGCACCCGGGGGGCCATGGCCGGTTGCGGCCGCAATGAAATCACCTTTTGCGGAACGACAAATGGCAGAACGTTTGCGACGGCTTTGTCCTCGCGCGTCGTCAATTCGGCTGGCGCCGCTTTCGGCTCCGTCGCCATCCTGCGCGCGCGCAATCCGAATTCACGGATGCGGGTCACCAAGGTCTGGCGATAGCTGTCGTTCGTGACGGCGCCGGACGCGTCCGGCTTCTGGATGCAATCCAGCGCACCGAGCGACAGCGCCTTCAGCGAAATCTCGGCATTCCGTCGCGTCAGCGTCGAGGCGATGATGACGGCAACACCCGGCCTTTTCTTGAGGATCAGCGGCAACGCGGTGATGCCGTCCATGTCCGGCATTTCGATATCCAGCACCACGACATCCGGCGCGACCCGATCGAGACTGTGCAGCGCTTCGCGACCGGTCTGCAGCGAAGCAACGATCGTAATGTCCGTCTCTTGTTCCACCCACCGTCGAATGAACCCGCGCGCGATGGCGGAATCATCGACCACCATCACCTTCACCGCGCTGGCGGCAATTGGACCGCAATCTCGTAAATTGACAGGTGTCACACTTGCCACAACACGTACCGCCGAATGCGCGACCGCGGGATCAGATCAATCCAACTTCCTGGAACTTGGCCTCGACGATATCCCGGTCGAACGGCTTCATGATGTATTCGTTCGCGCCGGCATGCAGCGCACGGGCGATATGCGCCACGTCATTTTCCGTCGTGCAGAATACGACCTTCGGACGGTCTCCACCCGGCATGCGCCGCAGTGCCTTGAGAAAGTCATAGCCGTCCATCTTCGGCATATTCCAGTCGAGCAGGATGGCGTCCGGCAGCATCCGCTGGCAGGCATCGAGCGCCTGCTGACCGTCTTCGGCTTCCATCGTCTGAAATTCCATTCCTTCAAGAATGCGCTTGGCAACCTTACGGATCACACTGGAATCATCGACAACAAGACAGGTCTTCATCACACCCTCACCATCGGCTTGCGCGGTTTGATACGCTTTCCCCGCCGTATCACGCGGCAATCTCCGTCACTTTCAAATCAAGCAATTGGTCAACATCAAGAACAACTAGAAGTCCGGCCTCCAACCGATGGACCCCGGACGCAACACACTTAAGCCGGTCATCGAGATTGACCGGCACCGGCTCGGCGGTTTCGACCCCGAGCTTCAAAACTTCCCCAACGGCGTCAATGACCAGCCCGTAGGACTCGCCGGCGCATTCGATCCCGACTGCCATAGACGGTTTGCGGCCGCTGTCCGGCATGCCAAGTCTGCGCCGCAGATCAATGGCCGTCACAATACGACCCCGCAGATTAATAATTCCTGCGATATCGTCAGGAGCGAGCGGGACGCGCGTCATCTGGTGCAGCATGAAGACGTCCTGTACCCGCTCTATCGGAAGACCGAACGCCTGGCCATCAACGTTGACGGTCACAAATTCGGAAACCACCATCTGCTGGTTGAGATCAGACATGATCAGGCCGCCCGGCTGGCGGCAAAATCCGCCTGTTCCTTGATCGCGGCAATCAGCCCCTGACGATCAAACTTGGCTACGAAATCGTTAAAGCCGGCGCTGCGAACGCGTTCGATCATCTCGGGCGTTGTCATGGACGAGAGCGCTATGACGGGAATATTGCGGTCAGCCCGCACGACCTTGGCCAGAGCCAGGCCATCCATTCCCGGCATATCGAGATCGGTGACAACGATATCAAAAGCACGGCCATGGCGAATGAAGTCGCGCGCCTCGAAGCCGCTCGCCGCAGCGGTTACGCTGAAGCCTGCCGCCTGCAAGACCGGGACCAGCATATTTCTGAAGAAGGCTGAATCGTCCACCAGCAACAGCTTTTGTTGCTCCCGGCTGCGCGCTTGCCCGTGAGGACCACCGAGCCAATCGGCAAAAGCCTGCGGCAAATAATGACTGACATCCACGATGTCGGTCGCTTCGCCTTTCACAATGGCCGATCCAAGAATGCCGGGCCGCTCGTCAGCGACCTCGATATCAAATTCTTCCTCGACGATATCGACGATTTCATCAACCATGAGAGCCATCGAGCGTTCCCCGTCAGAAAAGACAAGGAGCGGTTGCGATCCATTGTCCTTCAGACGGATGCATTCACCAGGACGGATCACCGGCATGAGATGGCCGCGATATTGCAGAAGGTACCTGTCACCCGCGACCTCAATTCTGCTGACGTCGACCTCTTCGAGACGTGTCACCAATGACAGCGGCACAGCCCGTTGAGCCGGCGAACCAGCGCGAAAGATCAGCAGCGACGTCTTCTCACGTTCGGCGTGAGCCTCTTCCCCGGCCACGGCCGTCTCGATGCCAAGTCCGGCGGCACGCACCGAACCAAATGACGCCGCGATGCCGTTTGGATCAAGGATCATGATCACGGCGCCGTCGCCAAGGATGGTGTTGCCGGAAAATGCCTGAATGTGCCGCAGCTTGGATGCCATCGGCTTGACGACGATCTCTTCCGTATGAAAAACGCGATCGACGACGATCCCGAAAGAGTCCGGCCCGATCTGTGTCACTACAACAAAGCCGCTTTCCGGTTCCTGCTCCGCAGCATCTCCGAGACGCAGCAGCTTGTGCAGATGAATGAGCGGCAGCAGCTTGTTTCGCAGGCGAAGGACAGGCGTATTCTTGATGCGCTCGATGCGATGTTCGCTGCCGGGACGAACACGAACCAATTCCATGACGGCGACTTGCGGCATGGCAAAGCGCTCGCCTGACGCTTCGACGATCAGAGCCGACACAATGGCCAGCGTCAGCGGAATCTTGATGGTGAAAGCCGCGCCTTGCCCCGGCACCGACCGCACGTCGATGGTGCCGCCGATCTGATCGATATT
>JAEYVN010000003.1 GCA_023431725.1 Pseudomonadota bacterium | reverse complement strand
CCGGCGTGTTTCATCGGCGCTCCTCCATAAAGAAAGAATAAGTGCGCGCGATTGCCTGTGCTGCTGAATGGCAAGACTTTGACGACAGAAACGGCTGCAAGATGCACCAGCCGCGACAGCTACGGCTGCAAGGTTTCTTCAACCGTATGGCGGCGTCAGCAGTGCGACCGGATAGCCGGCGAAGCGCCGCACCGGCCGCAACGCGATGTGACTGACAATGCGGGATACGCCGAGCGTCTTGTCATCGATCAGGTCTGCGGTCAGCGTTTCATAGCGTCCGAGATCGGCGCAGACGAAGCGCGCGACATAATCGACATTGCCGCTGACCTCCCAGCACTCCACGACCTCCTCGATCGCGACAAGGCGCTTTTCGAGGCGGTCCTGATGTCCCTGTTTCTCCAGCGCGATCACGGCAAAGATCGTGATTGGCTTCGACAGGCGCTCCAGCGCCAGCACGGCCCGATATCCTGAGATGATGCCGGCAGCTTCCAGACGGCGCACCCGCTCGAGACATGGCCGCGCGGTGAGACCGACGGCGCCCGCCAACTTTTGAATGGTCACGCGTCCGTCGCGCTGAAGCGCAGCGAGGATCTTGATATCGATACGATCGAGCGCAGGCGGACGTTTGACGGCCATGTCGACCTCGAAACGGATGCGAGGCCGGCATTGTAGGCGGTTATCGTCTCACCTGCGATGGAACAGAGATCGCCCGCCGTGGGACGGCCTCAGCGGTTGACGCAGTTGCGCGTGAAAGTGCCCATCTGGCCCGGTCTGACGCCTTGGGCACCGGCTGCCTGGGTGCAAGTCGTGACGCGGTCCGGGAACGCCTGTCCGGCCGGTCGCGGAGGCGTGACAGCAATCGTGCCCGCCGTGCCGCGCACGCCAGGAACGGGCGCCGACGGCGATGACGGGAAGGCCTGCTGCGGTGCCGTGCCGATGGTCGGCGCTGTCCCGAGGGGTGTCAGCGGCGACTGGTATGTCGGGATGGTCGAGAAGGTGGACGAGCCACGGACGCGGCGCACCTTTGGTTGTGCCTGCCGCTCCGGCTGCATCCGCTGGGGCGCCTCAGGCGGCGCCACCTGTTGCACACGCGGACGCGGGCGCGCTCGCCGCTCGCCGCGCTCAGGCGTCATGATCGAATACGGATAACCATCCCCGCCCGAGCGCGATTGTGCGTGTGCCTGCGGGGTCGCAGCACAAATGCAAACAGCAAGCAGTACAAGACCTTGAAAGCGTTTTTGCACGTCGGCCATCCGGGATTTCAACTCCCGCTTCAGCAGCGGCGCCTCACTCAAGTTCCATATAGCAACGCACGAAGCGCTTTTCAGGTCCCTGTCTGCAGCAAACTCACTCTTCCGGCGCATCTTCGATCGGATCGTAACGGCTGGCATCGAGCCCGATCAGATTCCAGGTTTGCTGCATGTGCGGCGGCAGCGGCGCCGTCGCGTCGATCACGCCACCGCGCGGATGCGGAACCGCTAGCCGCCGCGCCAGGAGATGCAGCCGGTTCTGGATACCGCCGGGCAGCTCCCAGTTTTCGATGTTGAAGTATTTCGGATCGCCGACAATCGGATGCTTGATATGGGCGAGTTGCACGCGCAGCTGGTGCGTGCGGCCGGTCACCGGCTTCAACGACAACCAGGCCAGACGCGCTGCGGCCGTCTCCACCACCGCGTAATAGGTGATGGCGTGGCTCGCGCCCTCCTCGCCGTGCTGCGCGACGCGCATCACGGAATCATCCTCACGCTCTTCCTTGGCAAGATACGTCGAGATACGCCCCTGCTTGGGCTTCGGCACGCCCGGCACCAGTGCCCAATAAATCTTGCGCGCCGAACGCGAGCGGAAGGTCTTGGCCAAGGCCGCGGCCGCAAAACGCGACTTCGCAATCAAGAGGCAACCCGCCGTATCCTTGTCGAGCCGATGCACCAGCCGCGGACGCTGGCCGTCCTTTGTACGGATGACACCGAGCATGCCGTCGACGTGCCGCGTCGTGCCTGAACCGCCCTGCACCGCCAGACCGGCAGGCTTGTTCAGCACCATCACGTCGTCGTCTTCATACAGCGTGATGGATTTCAGGAATTCACGGGTCTCGTCATCCTTGCCGCCCTCGGGCCGCGGCTTTTCCGGATCGAGACGAAGCGGCGGAATCCGCACCGATTGTCCGGATTCGAGACGATCCTTTGGCTCGACGCGTTTGCCGTCCACGCGCAACTGGCCCTTGCGGATGATGCGCTGGATGTGACTGAAGGACAGACCGGAGAAACGCGCTTCGAGAAAGCGATCGACGCGCATACCGTTCTCGTCCG
The DNA here is from genome assembly GCA_023431725.1 of Pseudomonadota bacterium. Lineage (GTDB taxonomy): Bacteria > Pseudomonadota > Alphaproteobacteria > Rhizobiales > Xanthobacteraceae > Pseudorhodoplanes. Next base: position 894 of record JAEYVN010000003.1, on the reverse strand, counting down.
GCGTCACCTCGACGGTCTGGACGGCCGCGCTGAGTTGCTCAGGCAGCTGCTGTTCATCGGAAGGACGCGAGTTTTCGAATGGGCGCGACTTTTCCACGTGCCGTTCCGATGGCCTGCGCTCCAGCTTGCGATCGAACGACTTGCGATCGAAAGGCTTGCGATCGGAAAACTTGCGATCAGAGGTCGTGCGATCGGTGGTCTTGCGATCGGAAGTCTTGTGCCCAAACGACTTGCGGTCGGAGGTCTTGCGGTCGAAGGTCTTGCGGTCATTGGGACGGCGGTCGTTGCCACGGCGATCTGCGTCACCACGATCGGCGAATGTCCGGCGCTTGGGACGATCGTGTTCGGGGCGATCATCTCCCCGCGCGTGATCGCGATCGCGCGAGGGGCGATCCGAGAACTTGCGATCTGACGATCGGCGTTCGGCAAACTTGCGATCCGAGAATTTTCGATCATCCGGCGTGCGGTCGAACGGCCGACGGTCGCCATCCTCGCGCTCCATCGACGCGCGCTCCGTTGGCTTGCGCCGCGGAGCTGCGTCGTCATCAAACCTAGCTTCGGAATACGGTCGCCGGTCGCTGAATTTGCGCTCCGGCCGCCGCTGCCCGCCTGCTCTGCCTTCGGACGGACCGCGATCAGAAAACGCGCGCCCTGACGAATTGCGTTCCGAAGACTTGTGTTCGGAGGACTTGCGTTCAGAGAACTTGCGCTCGAAACGCGGGCGTTCCGAAGCTTCACGATCCGACACGTTACGGTCTGAAAACTGCCGATCGGAATTCCGGCGATCCGAATTCTTGCGATCCGAATTCTTGCGATCCGAGAATTTGCGATCGGAGAATTTGCGATCAGAAAATGTCCGGGCGGCCGGCTTGCGCTCGTCGGACCGGCCACGGT
>JAEYVN010000555.1 GCA_023431725.1 Pseudomonadota bacterium | reverse complement strand
GGAATTCAAATCTCGATCAGCTTGTCGGGCAATTCGTTGCGGTCCAGTGTGCCGGGCGGGAAATGCTCCGACAGCACCGCGCCGCATTGCTCGATCGCGGCAATGAAGCCTTCCGCGGGCCGGCCGTCACGAATGCCCGTGATCAATGCGGCCACCGCGTTGTCCCACACCTCCGGCGCCACCTTCGTATTGATGCCGGCATCGGCAATGATCTCGGCGTAATGCTCGGCTTCCGATGCAAAGATCAGAACGCCGGTGCGCTGTTCGGTCTTCTGCAGGCCTTGCGCCCAGAATTGCCGCAGGGCTTCGGCATGCGCCTGCCGGTGCAGCTTCCGGCGTGGCACGATGCGAAAGCGGATCGGCGGCCATGACAGCACCAAAGCCGCGACGATGAACGTGATCAGCTGGGCCAGATAGATCAGCTTCGCCGGCATCGCTGTCAGGAACAGCAGCGGCAATGGCACCAGCAGCGCCAGCGCGGCGGCCCAGACCAGCGGCACGAGGCGATAATCGTCGGATTGCCGCGCGATCACGCAGAAGATTTCGCCGGACGTACGCCGCTCGACCGCGACGATGGTGGCGGAGATGCGTTTCTTGTCGGCTTCGGACACCAGCATCACCAGCTCCCCGATGAACCGCCGCCGCCGAATGATCCGCCGCCGCCGGAAAAGCCGCCACCGCCCGACGAACCACCCCAGCCGCCGCCCCAGCCCGGTCCGATGATCACCGGACCATTCCTCCAGTCGCGGGTGCGGCGAACACGGCCGGCCGGCACGCCGCCGCCGGGCCGGCGCATGTCAGCCAGAACATTGAGGATGATCATCAGCGCCATCAGGCCGAAGAAGGCGAGGACGATCATCTCGGCCGGATCGATGTCCTGTGAGGCGTTGGCGCGGGCGGCGCGCTGCCTGTATTCCTCGGCATCGCCAGTCAGCACCTGCACGACATCCTGCGCGCCGCGATTGATGCCGCCGGGAAAATCACCGGCGCGAAAGCGCGGCAGGATCGAATTCTGGATGATGAAGTTCGAGATCAGGTCGGTGAGCGTGCCTTCCAGGCCGTATCCGACTTCGATGCGCACCTTGCGTTCGTTCGGCGCGACGATCAGCAACACGCCGTTGTTCTTGTCCTTCTGGCCGATCTGCCATTGGCGCCCGAGTTGATAGCCGTAGTCCTCGATGCTGGTGCCTTGCAGCGATTTCAACGTGACCACGACAAGCTGATCGCTCGACTTCGCTTCCAGATCGGCGGAGAGCTTTTCCAGCGCCGCGCGAGCATCGGCATCGAGAATACCGGCGTCGTCGACGACGCGGCCGGTCAGCGGCGGGAATGTCAGCGATTGCGCCAGCGCCGTCATCGTCGTGACGGTGAGCACTAGCACTAGAGCCGCGATTTTGAAGTTCCTCAGCATTTGCTGCGAGCTCCCGTCAGGAACTTCAAAATCGGAAACGGCTCTAGAATCGCAGACTTGCTAGTGCACCTTTGTTTCCGAAGTTCGTGAATGAGATTTCCGCGGATACAGCACGAACTTCGGAAACGGTGCGCTAGTATGATTGCGCGAATTTTCATCGCGCAATGTCGATCAGAACTTCACCGGCGGCGGACGATCGGCATCGGCCGTGGCGGTGAAGGTCTGCATCGGTTTGTGATTGCGATAGATGGTCGATGCCCAGATCGATCCCGGCAAGGTGCGCAACTCGGTGTTATAGGCACGGACTGCCTCGATATAATCGCGCCGTGCGACGGCGATGCGGTTCTCGGTGCCTTCGAGTTGCGATTGCAGGGCGAGAAAATTCTGATTGGACTTGAGGTCAGGATAATTCTCCACGGTCGCGATCAGGCGGCCGAGCGCGCCGGACAATTGTGACTGTGCCTCCTGGAATTTCCTGAACGTATCGGGATCGGTGACGGTGTTTGCGTCCACCTTGATCTGGGTTGCGCGCGCGCGGGCATTCACCACCGCCTCGAGCACGTCCTTCTCCTGTTTGGCGTAGCCCTTCACCGTCTCGACAAGGTTCGGAATGAGATCGGCCCGGCGCTGATACTGATTCTGCAAATCAGACCATTTGGCCTTGGCCTGCTCCTCGAAGGTGGGGATGTTGTTGATGCCGCAGCCCGACACCATCAGCGCGATCAGGAGAGCAAAAAGGGGCGACAGCCGGCGGGGAGAGACAATCGCAAGCGAAGTCATGGCGGACCTCCGAAAAATACGAAGCGTCACGAGACAGGCGCGCTTTAACGCGACCGTGTTGCACCCAACCCTGAGGACGCGGCAGGACAGAAAGCAGGAAGGCCAGCAAAAGTTCCGCAGGCGGAACTTACCAGGCGAGGTGAGCGAGGCCGCTCCGCAACCCTTATCCGCCGCGTGATGCCCATTCGGGGCAACGGCGTCGAGCGCTCGCGGGACTGCATTCGGCGGCGCTCTATGCCGCAGAAGAAGAGTGGTACCCTGTGTCAATTGACACAGACAGACCTGCCAGGGTGGGCTAAACATTAATCATCACCGGCAACGGCCTTGATCCGTGGGCGCCGGTGGCTGAGAGACAATTGCGCTCCCGCCTGCATAGCAGCGAAGGGAGTTAACCAATGTCTTCGCACCATAATTTCAGTTTTCCTGCCGCCCGTTTCATCCCCTCTGTGGTCTGCATGACGTGTGGAAACAACGCGCATATTGTTCGCCGTGAGCCGCGCGGCGAAACCGAACTGCAGACATTCAAATGTGCCGAATGCGGCGCCGAGCGGCAACGAACGGAA
>JAEYVN010000522.1 GCA_023431725.1 Pseudomonadota bacterium | reverse complement strand
ATGCGAGACCCTGGCTTATCCGAATCTTTTCACCGGCCCTTCGGCCTTGGAGTGCGTCCAAGACTAGTTTCGAAGATGGCCTATGACGATCGCGCTGCCTCGGCGGCGCTCAGGAGACTGTGTAAAGCATGGCCATGAAACTCGCTGTTCCCGACCTGATCACCAATTCCTATTTTCCTGTCGTCGCTGCGGCGGAGCTTGGCTTCTTCAGGAAGGAGGGGCTCGATATCGATGTCGAGTTGATCGCGCCGGCAGGCCGCACCTATGAAGCGTTGCGTGATGGCGAGGCGGATTTTGTCGCGGCGGAAGCGCATGCCGGACTTGCGGCCTTCCCGGACTGGGCTGGCATGAAGCTGATCTGCGCCCTGTCGCAGGGCATGTACTGGTTTCTCGTGATGCGCGCCGAAATCGCGCGCGACCGCGGCGATGTCAGCGTCGTCAAGGGCCGCAGGATCGCCGCAGCGCCCTGGGTCGAACTGGGCCTGCGCCGCCTTCTGATCGAGGCCGGCATCGATATCGAGAAGGACGAGGTGCGGATCGCCCCGCTGGAGGGCTCGCTCGGACCGAAGGTGAACATCGGCGTGACGGTCGCGCGCGCGCTGGCCGAAGGCCGGGTCGATGGCTTCTGGGCGAACGGCATGGGTGCGGAGCTTGCGGTCATGTCGGGGGCCGGCAAGATCGTGCTCGACGTGCGCCGCGGCGATGGTCCGAAAGTCTGCTTCGACTATACCTTGCCGACGCTCGCGGCGAGCGACCGGCTGATCAAGTCCAATCCCGAAGCTGTTCATGGTGCTGTCCGCGCGATCGCGGCGACGCTCAGGGCTTTGCGCGAGGATGTATCCCTTGCAACGAAAGCGGCGCGGAATGTCTTTCCGGCGCAGGAAACCGAGCTGATCGCCGAACTGATCCGTCGTGACCTGCCTTACTACGACCCGGTCATTTCCGAACACACGGTGACGGTGATGAACCAGTTCTGCCGCGACATGGGCGTGTTGCGCGGGACGCCGTCCTACAGCGATGTCGTTGCTGTCGACATCATGACGTCCGCCTGCGCCGCGCGATGATACGTCGCGCATGGTGGGAAGGGCATCGTACGCCGTTGCAACGTGAATAGATGGTCATAAAAGGTGTCATGATGCTTCCTGTGCCAGAACGGGATATGCGACAGTTTCGACGCCGGACATCGTGGAGATTCTCGAATGGGGGACATCGAGGCACTCAATTACATCACGGCCCGCCGCGACTATGAGCGGCTTCGCACCACGTGGCTTCGTTATGTTCGCGCTGTCAGCGGTGTCGCCGAGGGCCTGCGGACGCCCGAGCGCTTCTTCATCCTCGCCGATCAATCCGCACCCGACGCCGTCGGCACGAATTGGGACTGGTCGGGCTGGCCGTCGGCCGATGATCTGCAGCAGGCGATGATCGCGCTGAAAAAGGCGCGCGATGCCGCCCGCGAGCGATGGGACTCGCTGCCCTTCGCGAAACAATCCGAATTGCCGCGTCCGCCGTCGCGGCTGGGCGATCCGTGAGAATTCCGATTGACCGCTTGTGGTTTACACCACAGGCGGTTTCACCAGATTGAAGTGATGCAGCATCGCCACGAACGCCTTCAGGCGTTCGGCGCGATAGGCGTCCACATCCATGCCCTCGTAGTCGAGGAAGCCGCGCTTGGTCTTCAGGCCGATATGGCCTTCGGCCATGTTGCGCTCGATGATCTCCGGCGATTCATAGCGCGGATTGTCGAGCGTCTTGGTCAGATAGCGGCTGGCATAGAACAGGATGTCGCCGCCACCCCAGTCGATGAATTCCAGCATGCCGAGCACGGCGAAGCGGAAACCGAAGCCGTATTTGATCGCCTTGTCGAGATCCTCAGCCGAGGCGACGCCTTCTTCCACCATGCGCGCGGCTTCGTTCATGGCCAGGGCCTGGATCCGCGGCACGATATAGCCCGGCCGCGCTGCGCACACGACCGGCACCTTGCCGATGCCTTCAAGCATCGCTTTCAGCCGTTCTGTTACGGCCGGGTCGGTGTCCTTGCCGGGCGACATCTCCACCAGCGGCACCAGATAGGCCGGGTTCAGCCAGTGCGCGTTGAGGAAGCGCTCAGGGTGCGACACGGCACTGGAGATGTCGTCAACGAGAATGGTCGATGTGGTCGAGGCGATGATCGGCGAGGGGCCCGCGAGTTCGGACGCGCGCGCCAGCGCCTCGCGCTTGAGGTCGAGCACTTCCGGCACGCCCTCGAAGATCACCGCGGCCGACGAGAAGGCGTCCTTGGCATCCTGCTCGCGCACGATGCTGACGCGCGAGAGGATGGTGTCGATCTGCGCGGCATCGAACATGCCGAACGTCGCAAGGCTCGTCAGCACGCCGCGGATTTCGCCAAGCGCATCGGCTTCCAGCTTCTTGAAGTCGTCCTCGCTGCGCGCCTTAAAGTCCACGACTTTGACCGGATGTCCGGCATAGGCGAACACCACGGCAATGCCGCGGCCCATGCGTCCGGCGCCGAGGCAGGCGATTGGTTGGTGGGTGGTCATGACAATGCTCTCAAATTGCACGATGTGTGCGCGGCCATCTCGTTCTGCTCCCTCCCCCTGAAAGGGGGAGGGTTGGGGAGGGGGTCTATCAGCACTTTTAAGATGACCCCCACCCGACGAGCTTCGCTCGTCGACCACCCCCTTTCAGGGGGAGGTAAAGCGAGAGTCGTCTCCGACATCTCGAATAGATACGTTTGCTCACTCAGAACCCATCCCGCAGCAATTGCTGCAGGCCGGCCCTGTCGAGATGCGCGAGGCCCATGGTCTTCAGCGT
>JAEYVN010000482.1 GCA_023431725.1 Pseudomonadota bacterium | reverse complement strand
GATAGATAGCCTCGACCACTTGCGCAGCCTTCAGACCGTTGATCAGGCGGTCACGTTCCTCGTCGATATCAGGCCCGATGTGATGCGTGACCTGCCCGGTGTAGCGGGTGAGCCCAACGCTGCGATCGTTTGTGACGGAGCCGAGCCAGACCGGCCTGCCCTCCTCGCCGCGGTCCAGCACCTCCCAGAAACGCACGTGATGGCGACGATCCGCACTGCGGCCGGATGGCTTCTCGAAAGCAAGATCCTCCTTGCGCCCGTCATAATAAAGCGGGCTGACAGGAGCTTCGCGATAAGGCCGGTCCAGCAGCACGCTGCCGATGATCCTGAGACTGCTCTTCATGGTGACGGGATCGGCCGGATACCAGCCGGCCGCATGCATCGCGCGGACGATGTCGGCACGGTGACCGACCAGCCCGACATTCAGCGGATCACCAGGAATGCCTTGACCGGTATGCGTAATCATCGGCTTTTCCGCCAGGCCCGGCTGATGCTCATGATGCGTCCACGCCGCCGGCAGGATGACATAGGCGGTGATGGCGTAAAGCGCGATGACGATCAGTGTGGTGTGGAGGATCCTGCGCCCGATCCGTGGTGTCATGTCAGCCTCACACCGGATCAGTGCCGCCGCGGATGGCGGACCAAGCGATCAACCCGGCAACAACAACGATAGCAAGTCCGGCGCTCCATGGCCCGGCCAACGCATAAGCAAGCGCGCCGCCCAGCGCGCCCGCCAGAAAGCCGGTGAGAACCAAGAAGACGGTGACAAAGCGTTTGCGCGCCTCGGCCACCCGAGCGGCCAGCGCGGGATCGGCAGCAACTTGTACCGGCCGGTACTTGGCATAGAGCAGTTCGGTCGCATCGATCGCAAACTGCGTCGCATTGCCGGTCATCACGTTGGTCTGCGGCACACCACGCAGCAGCAGCCGCACCAGCGTCGATTGAACACCCATCGCCGCCGCCGACAGCAAACCTGCTGCGGCACCGATCATGGCATCGGGGTCGGTGATCGGCCACGCATACAGCATCAGTCCCACGAAGCTTGCGAGCAACGCAGCCTCGAGTGCGAACACAAGCGGCAGCGACGATCTTTTCGCGCCACGGCGGGCGATGATGATGATCGCGGCCAAGGCTGCGCCGATCATGAAGGCTGGAATGGCCAGCATCTTGGCCAGCACGCCACGATCATCGACAACAAGTTCAGCCGCCGCGACCACGAAACTTCCCGTCACCTGTGCGGCGAAGAAGCCGAACAAGGCGAGGAAGGTGATGCTGTCGACATAGCCGGCCACGAGGCTGAGCAACGGCGGAACGACACGCGGCAATGGCGCTGGTCCCCCGGACGCACTCATCTTGCAGCGAGCCATCGGCCGATGCGCTGCACGGCCTCATGCATATCGGCTTGCGATTGCGCGTAACAGAACCGCAAGTAATGCCGCCCGTCGATCGGATCAAAATCGACACCGGGCGTCGCCGCGACATGCGCTTCGTCCAGCATGCGTTTGGCGAAGTCGTAGGAGTCATCGGAAAAGCGCGACACGTCCGCATAAAGATAGAACGCGCCATCGACCGGAAGAAACTTGTCGAGCCCGGCTTTCGGCAGACCGTCGATCAATATCTGCCGATTGTCCTCGTAGCTGTGCTTGACGCCGTCCATTTCATTGCGGCCATCGAACGCCGCTTCCGCTGCGATCTGCGACAGCGTCGGCACGCTGATGGCGAGATTGCCGTGCAGCCGTTCGATTGGACGCACCAGCGGCTCCGGCGCGACGATCCAGCCGATCCGCCAGCCGGTCATGCAGAAATACTTGGAGAAGGAATTGATCACGAGTGCATTCGCCGACAGGCGCAAGGCGGTTTCGGCCGGGAACGCATAATCGAGACCGTGATAGATCTCGTCGGAGATGAACTTGATGTTCTCCGCATCGGCCATCGCGATCAGATCGGCCAGCGCCTGCGGTCGCATCATCGTGCCGGTCGGATTGGCGGGACTGGCCACGAGCAAACCGGCCAGTGGCTTTTGCCGGTGCACGGCCATGACCGCGTCGGGTGTCACGGCCCAGCGCGTCGCCTCATTGGTCTCGATCAGCACCGGCTCGCAGCCAAGGGCCCGGAGAATATGCCGGTAAGGCGGGTAACCGGGATTGGCGATGCCGACACGATCGCCCGGCTCGAACATCGCCAGGAAACTCAGGATGAAGCCGGCCGACGAGCCGGTCGTGACGATGATCCGGGCTTGATCGACCTCGACGTCATACGTCTCGGCATAATGGCGGGCGATCCGGGTCCGCAGCGAGGCAAAGCCCAGCGCCTCGGTATAACGCAGCGGCCCATCCAGTGCCGTCCGTGCCGCCTCGATCGCCGTACGGGGTGCCGCCGCCGCCGGCTGGCCCACTTCCATGTGGATGACGTGATGCCCGGCCGCCTCGACCCTGGTCGCAGCAGCGATCACGTCCATCACCATGAAAGGCGGAACATCGCTGCGCGCCGAAGGTGAGAGAATCTGTTTTGCCCGTGTCAGCATATGTCAGGCGCCTTCCCGCCCAATCGCGATCTCATGCATCCGACCCTCTTGCGCCCCGCTCCTGCCGCATTCGCGGGCTTGCTTCCTGTCTTCCCGACCGTGACTGTGGCGTGATTTGACCGGCGTTTGCCAGCTATCTAGTTTGCGCCGAAACGGAAGCATTAAGGGCGTTATGAGCGCAGACGGAACCACGTACAGGCCTAGCAGGACCATACGCGCGAAGCCAGTGTCCCGCCTGATCGCCGCCATGGTTGCCGCCGTCATGGCCTGTCCGCCGCTGCCGGCCCAGGCACAAAGCCGCGGCGGCGGTCTGCCGCTGATCCGCGATGCCGAAATTGAACAATTGCTGCGCGACTACACCCAGCCCATCTTCAAGACCGCGGGTCTCACCGGCGCCAATATCCGGATCATCCTGATCAACGACAAATCGTTCAACGCCTTCGTCGTCGATGGCCGCCGCATCTTCGTCAACACCGGCGCGCTGATGGAATCGACCACGCCGAATCAGATCATCGGCGTGATGGCGCATGAGACGGGCCATATCGCCGGCGGGCATCTCTCCCGCCTGCGCGACGAGTTGGCGCGGCTGCAGACCGCGGCCCTCATCGGCATGCTGCTTGGCGCCGCCGCCATGGCCGCGGGCGGCGGATCGAGCGGCGCGGGTCAGGCCGGCGCCGCGATGATCACAGGAGCACAGCAATTTGCCACCCGCTCGCTGCTGTCCTATCAGCGCGCCCATGAGGAACAGGCCGACCGCGCCGCGGTCAAATATCTGACGGCCACCGGTCAGTCGGCCAAGGGCATGTACGAGACGTTCAAGCGTTTCGCCGACCAGTCGATGTTCGCCGCGCGTTTCGCCGACCCCTACGCGCAGTCGCATCCGATGCCGACCGAACGTATCGCCGCGCTGACCGAAATCGCACGCTCGAGTCCGAACTGGGACAAGAAGGATGCGCCGGAATTGCAGATGCGTCACGACATGATGCGGGCCAAGCTGTCCGGCTTCATGGAGCCGCCGCAAACTGTCGCTCGGCGGTATCCCGCCAGCGATACGTCGCTGCCGGCACGCTACGCCCGCGCCATTTCGACCTATCGTCATTCCGACCTGCGCGCCGCAATCGTCCAGATCGATGCGCTGATCGCCGCCCAGCCCAATAATCCGTATTTCTACGAACTGAAGGGACAGGCGCTGCTCGAGGGATCGCGCCCGGCCGAAGCGATCGCGCCCCTGCGCCATGCCGCCCAGATTGCGCAACAGCCGACCTTGATTCAACTCATGCTGGGCCAGGCGCTGGTCGCCACCAACGATCCACGATATGCGGACGAAGCGATCAACATCCTGCGCAACGCCCTCGCCCGCGAACCCGACGCGCCGCAGGCCTATCAGCAACTCGCCATGGCTTATGGCCGAAAGGGCGACGTCGCCCAGGCCGACCTTGCCTCCGCCCAGGCGGCCTACTCCCGCGGCGACATCAAGACTGCGCGTGAACTCGCCGCACGCGCCAAGACCCGTCTGAAGGTCGGATCTCCCGGCTGGGTCCGGGCCGACGATATCGTCGCGACCAAGATGCCCAATCTTCCCAACCGTCCGAACTGACCGGACAAAGGAACGATCTTATGAACAGCCTCATCCGTTCACTCTTCGCGGTCGCGCTTGCGATCGCCGCGTTGTCGCCCGGCGTTGCGCAGGCGCAGAGCTTCACCCCCCAGCAACGCGGCGAGATCGAATCGATCATCCGCGAATATTTCATCAAGCATCCCGAGATGATCGAGGAAATGCAGGCGCTGGCGCAGACCGAAAAGATGAAGCGCGTCATCACCGAGAACAAGGATGTGCTGCTCAACTCGCCGCGTCAGGTCACCCTCGGCAATCCGAAGGGTGACGTCACGATGGTCGAGTTCTTCGATTACAATTGCGGCTATTGCAAACGCGCGCTCGACGACATGATGGCGCTGATGAAGAACGATCCCAATCTGCGTGTCGTTCTGAAGGAAATGCCTGTGCTCAGCCAGGGCAGCATGGAGGCGGCACAGGTCGGCGCGGCCCTCGCGATGCAGGACAAGTCCGGCAAGCGCTATCTCGACTTCCATCAGAAACTGCTGACCGGTCGCGGTCAGGTCGATAAGGCCCGCGCCCTTGCCGTCGCCAAGGAAGCCGGTGCCGACATGGCCCGGCTGGAGAAGGACATGGTGAGCGCCGAGGTCAAAACGGCGCTGGAAGAAAGCTTCAAGCTGGCGGAAGCCTTCAGCATCCAGGGCACACCGTCCTACGTGATCGGCAACGAAGTGCTGGTCGGCGCGGTCGGACTCAAGGAATTGCAGGCCAAGATCAACACGGCCCGCTGCGGCAAAGCCACCTGCTGATCCGCTCCAACACGCTGCGAACCCTCCCGTCCCTGGGGGCCGGGAGGTTTCATGGTACGCCTATTTGTTCCCCAGCCCGGGCTTTCCCTCCGCCGACAGCCCGCCTATAACGTGCCCGCTAGGGCGCGATCGCCCTTTCTCCCCTCGTATTGACGGCGAAAAGAACGGCCACGCATGGCGACGATCTACGTCCTGAACGGTCCGAACCTGAACCTGCTCGGCACTCGCGAGCCGGAGGTCTATGGCCGCACGACACTCAAGGACGTGGAACTCTTGTGCCGCGAGGCTGGCAAGACGCATGGCCTGACGGTCGAGTTCCGCCAGAGCAATCACGAAGGGCAATTGGTCGACTGGATTCAGGAGGCCCATACGAGCCAGGCCGCCGGGATCGTTATCAACCCGGCCGCTTACACTCATACCTCGATCGCGATTCTCGACGCGCTGCTGCTGGGCAAGACGCCGGTGATCGAGGTGCACATCAGCAATATTCACGCGCGCGAAGACTTCCGCCACCATTCGTATGTCTCACGGGCTGCGAAGGGCGTGATCTGCGGACTTGGCGTGCAAGGTTACGCTTTGGCGATCGACGCGATCGCCGCAATGATCGACACATCGAAGGGCTGACACGACGTGGTTTCGGACAAAGACAAAAAGACAGACGCGCAAGCTTATGACGAGGACCTGATCCGCGGCCTCGCCAAGCTTCTCGACGAGACCGGATTGACCGATATCGAAATCGAGCGCGACGGCCTGCGCATCAAGATCGGCCGCGCCGCGCGTGCCGTACAGGTCGCGGCCCCGCCGGCCGTGCCCGCCGCAGCGCCCGCGCCGCTGGCTCCGTCTGCGACCAACGACCCAGCCAAACATCCGGGTGCGGTGCCCTCGCCGATGGTCGGCACGGCCTACCTTGCACCCTCACCCGGCGCAAAGAACTTCATCGATATCGGCCAGCAGGTGAAGGCCGGCGACACGCTCTTGATCGTCGAAGCGATGAAGACCATGAACCAGATTCCAGCACCGCGCTCGGGCACGGTGACACAGATCCTGATTGAGGATGGGCAGCCGGTCGAATACGGCGAGCCGCTGGTGATTATCGAGTGATGTTCGACAAGATCCTCATCGCCAATCGCGGCGAGATTGCATTGCGCGTCCTGCGCGCCTGCAAGGAGCTCGGCATATCGACCGTCGCCGTGCATTCCACGGCCGATGCCGACGCCATGCATGTGCGCCTCGCCGATGAAAGCGTCTGCATCGGTCCCCCGCCGGCGCGTGACAGCTATCTGAATGTTCCGGCGCTGCTCGCGGCCTGCGAGATCACCGGCGCCGATGCCGTGCATCCCGGCTACGGCTTCCTGTCCGAGAATGCGCGCTTCGCCGAAATCCTCGCCGAGCATGGCATCGGCTTCATCGGTCCGAAGGCCGAACATATCCGTCTGATGGGCGACAAGATCGAAGCCAAGCGGACCGCCAAGAAGCTGGGCATTCCGGTGGTGCCCGGTTCGGAAGGCGGTGTGTCGACGGACGACGAAGCTTTCCGTATCGGCAAGGACATCGGTTATCCGGTGCTGGTGAAGGCAGCAGCCGGCGGCGGCGGCCGTGGCATGAAGGTCGCCTATACCGAACAGGACATGAGCATGGCTCTGTCCACCGCCCGCTCGGAAGCGAAAGCGGCATTCGGCGACGACGCGGTGTATCTCGAAAAATATCTGCAGAAACCGCGCCACATCGAAATCCAGATTCTCGGCGACGGCCGCGGTGGCGCCATCCATCTTGGCGAACGCGATTGCTCATTGCAGCGCCGCCATCAGAAGGTGCTTGAGGAAAGCCCCTCGCCTGCGCTCAACACGATGCAACGCGACAAGATCGGCGAAGTCTGCGCCAAGGCGATGCGGGATATGCAATATCTCGGCGCTGGCACGATCGAGTTTTTGTACGAGGACGGCGAATTCTATTTCATCGAAATGAATACGCGCATCCAGGTCGAACATCCGGTGACGGAAATGATCACCGATATCGACCTCGTGCTTGAACAGATCCGTGTCGCGGCCGGCGGCGA
>JAEYVN010000479.1 GCA_023431725.1 Pseudomonadota bacterium | reverse complement strand
TGCAGGCCGCGTTATCTGCCATCGATAACAGCAGGCGCAACGATCCGTTGCGGATCGCCGATCTTGGCATAGGCTCCGGCGCGATTCTTCTCGCATTATTGCATGAGCTGCCGAACGCCATCGGCATCGGCACCGATCGCAGCATCGATGCGATCGCCACAGCACGCGGCAATGCCGCAGCGCTTGGTTTCGCATCGCGCGCGCATTTCGCGATCATGGATTTCGCTGCGGCGCTCAAAGGCGACTTCGACCTCGTCGTGTCGAACCCGCCGTATATTCCGTCCGGCGACATCGCTGCGCTTGCGCCTGATGTGCGCGATCATGATCCGCGTCTTGCGCTCGATGGCGGCACCGACGGGCTCGATGCCTATCGCGCCATTGCACGTCAGGCACCGGGACTGCTGCGCGATGACGGCGCGATTGTTGTGGAAATCGGCATCGATCAGGCGACCGATGTGGTCGCGATTTTCGAACGCCAGAGCGGTCTCCGCAGAATCGCGACGGCATCCGATCTGGCCGGAATTCCGCGGGCGCTGGCGTTTCGAAGGGCGGCTTGAGGCATCGCCGCAGAACGCAACTAATGCCCTGAAATGCACGGCTTTTGCCATGCCGGGGCCGCATTCCGCTCCCGTAAAAAAATGCTTGGATTATCGCTGCGGAACGACTAGCTTCAGTTCAGATATTTTGACCCCTGACGCTGGTTGCCAGCGAGGCCCCGGGGATGGCTGTCGAGGGAACATGTGGTTCTCGATATTCCTGTGAGGCCCCGGCACCTGTAGCGAGCGACATGAAGGGCGAAAGCCAGGTCCACACGACAGGCTAAACGGGCGAAACAAACGAGCGATTTGCCGAATGTGATCGGTTACCTCACCGCAGGGCCAACAATAATGGGCCCGTGTGAGAAGCGCGGCGCAAAATCGGCTGAGTGAGGCGTGTGCGCCGAGGGGTATAAAGCGGTCGGAGCGAAAACAGAGTTGAGCATCCTGCGCGCCATGATGCGTTGTGCAGGCCTCCCTGTCGCCGTGACGTTACCGTGACAACATGAAAGTCGCTGGGGAGTCATCCGTAACGCAGTCGAACTGCGCTTATCAGGAGTCGTTAACAGGCAAGCCATGAGAAACGGTCAGAACAAGCATCGGATGAGGGGTCGCAACCGCGGGAGCGGAGGCGGCGGCGGCGGCGGCAAGAACCACAATCCACTGACGCGTGTTTACGAGTCGAACGGCCCCGACGTGAAGATTCGCGGAACCGCGAACCACGTTGCCGAAAAATACATCCAGCTTGCGCGTGATGCGACCGCATCGGGCGATCCGGTCGCTGCCGAGAATTACTATCAGCACGCCGAACATTATTTCCGTCTGATCGCCGCGGCGCAGGAACAGTTTCGTCAGAGCCAGCCGTACCAGCAGCGCTCCGAAGGCGAAGCGCGCGGGGACGATTCCTTTGACGAGGGCGACGACCAGCCGGCCTACGGCAACACCGAGCCGCATTCGCCACGCGAACAGGCGCAATATCAGCAGCGTGAATCGCAGCCCTATCAGCAGAGCAATTATCAGCCGCGCAATGATCAACCGCGCCACGAGCGGAATCAGGAGCGCAATTTCGATCGCAACCGCAATCGGCATCAGCAGGACCGCTCGCAGGATAGCCGCTCGCAGGACAATCGTTCCCAAGACAATCGTTCTCAAGACAATCGTTCTCAAGACAATCGTTCTCAGGACAATCGTCAGCCCGAGCGATCCTATGAAGACCGGCAGCCGCAAGTGGCCAATGGCGCTGAAGAGGACAATGTCGATCGGCTGCCGTCGTTCATCACTGGCGCCGCACCGGCAGCGGCGCCGGCTGCCGCAGCGCCTGACGCAAACGGCCATGAGGGCACGGGCGATCGCTTCCCGCTGAACCGTCGCCGTGGCCGCCGTCCGCGGACGCCGCGTGCCGCCGCTGAAGGTGGTGAGGAGGCCGCTTCGTCGAGCGAGAAATCTCCGGCTCGCACAGGAAGCTTCTTGTCAGTTTAATCGAAAAGGCCGGGCGAAATGCCCGGCCTTTTTCATGATACGCGTGCCGCGCCGCCCGGCGACGGCGCCAGTACCGGCTCAAGAGAGGGCACGATCTTGCGCTTCTCCCGCTTCACCGGAATGGCGCGATAAGCCTGCTTGCTCGCCTCGACGATATAGACACCCGGAAATGGCGCCAGGATCGACGCGCCCATGCGCTCCCAGGCGATGGCCGATCGCAGAAACCAGTTGCGCTGGACCGGCGGCACATACAACGCCTCGCCCCAGTTCTTCGGCGCGAACATGGTCTCGCGCAGGATGCGCGTGATCTGCGAGCGCGAATAAGGCCGGCCATGGCCGAAGGGCGTCGTATCCATTCGCGCCCACAAGCCGCGCCGGTTCGGGACGACGGCCAGCAACCGTCCATTGGGCGCAAGCACGCGCCAGACTTCCCGCAACAGCGCGATGGGGTCGTCGGCCATTTCAAGGGCGTGCACCAGCAGCACCCGATCCACCGCCGAATCGGCCAGCGGCAGGCGCGTCTCATCGACCAGCGATGCGAGTCCCAGCCGGTTCGACGGCCATTTCACGACGCCCTGTGCAGCCGGCATGAAGGCCAGGCAGCGCTCTGCCTCTTCCCGGAAAATGCCGAGATACGGGATCGTGTATCCGATGCCGGCGATCCGCTCTTGACGCACCTGGCCCCAATGCGCCCGAATGCCGCGGCCGACGAAGCGGCGCGCCACAACTCCCAGCGACTGGGCGTAGAAATTCCGCAAATCCACGACGTCGATGAACATGTGAGTAACGGTAGCATGAAACGCGGTCCGTCAGGTTAACACACGACATTCGCAGACCGCGGCGCGGCATGTTAGCTTACGGTTTGACACCTTCACATCACGGAACTGACATGCCGGCGAAAACGCACCAATTCCCCTGCCTCTCGGATAACTTCGGCGTGCTGATCCACGACCCGGCCACTGGCGCCACGGCCTCCATCGATGCCCCGGAAGCCGCGCCGATCGAGGCCGCGCTGAAAGAGACCGGCTGGACGCTGACCGACATTCTGGTGACGCATCACCATGCCGATCACACCGGCGGCATCGCCGAGCTGAAGGCGAAACACAAATGCCGCGTCATCGGACCGCGCGGCGAAGCCGACAAGATCGCCGATCTGGACGCGACCTACGGCGGCGGCGACACCGTGAATGTGGGATCGCTGGTCGCTCGCGTGATCGATACGCCCGGCCACACCGCCGGACATATCTCGCTGGTGTTCGACGAGGACAAGGTCGCTTTCGTCGGCGACACGCTGTTTTCGATCGGCTGCGGCCGCGTGATCGAAGGCACGCCGGCGCAGATGTGGGACTCGCTGTTGAAGCTGCGCGCATTGCCCGATGACGTGAAGTTCTTCTGCGGCCACGAATATACGGAAGCCAACATCAAGTTCGCGCTGACCATCGAGCCGGAGAATTCGGCCCTGATCGCACGGGCCCGCGAAGTCGAGGAATTGCGCGCGAAGGGCAAGCCGACACTGCCGGCAACGCTGGGTG
>JAEYVN010000372.1 GCA_023431725.1 Pseudomonadota bacterium | reverse complement strand
AAGGTGTACGGCACGAGCGCGGTGATCCTGCTGGCGTCCGCGGACGGCTGGCTGGCCCTGCCGATCCTGGTGTGGTTCGTAGCCTACGGCGTGCTGTTGCGCATTTTCGTGCCGCGCATGCGCGACCGCTCGGTCGAGGTGTCCGAAGCGCGCTCGATCATGACCGGTCGCATCGTCGATACCTACACCAATATCCTCACGCTAAAGCTGTTTGCCCGCGCCCGCGAGGAAGACGCCTATGTGCGCAACTCGGTCGAGACGCATACCGGCCTGTTCCATGCATCGCTGCGGCTCAACACCATCTTCAGCTTCTGCCTGACAGCGCTGAATGCGATGATGGTGACGTCGGTCGCGGGCCTGTCGATCTATCTCTGGACACAAGGATCGGTGCAGGTCGGCACCGTTGCGATGGCTTTGCCGTTGACATGGCAGATCGTGAACATCGCCGGCTGGGTCGCCTATCAGATCACCGACATCTTCGAGAATATCGGCGTGGTGCAGGAAGGCATGCGGGCGATCGCCAAGCCGCTCGGCCTGCCCGACAAGCCCAATGCCACCGAATTGAAAGTCACCCGCGGCGAAATCCGGTTCGACGAGATCCGTTTCGGCTATGGCAGCGAAAAGGGCCTGATCGACAATCTTTCGCTCGACGTGAAGCCGGGCGAGAAGATCGGTCTTGTCGGACGCTCGGGTGCCGGTAAGTCGACGCTGGTCAATCTGCTGCTGCGCTTCTTCGAACTCGAAGGCGGCCGTATCCTGATCGATGGACAGGACATCTCGCAGGTCACGCAGGAATCGTTGCGCACACAAATTTCGGTCGTGACGCAGGATACCTCGCTGCTGCATCGCTCGATCCGCGACAACATCAAGTATGGCCGCCCCTCTGCCGCCGACGACGAGATTGTCGAAGCCGCAAAGCTGGCACATGCCCATGACTTCATTGTCGGCCTTGAAGACTGGAAGAACCGTCATGGTTACGAAGCACAGGTCGGCGAGCGTGGCGTGAAGCTGTCCGGCGGCCAGCGTCAGCGCATCGCCATCGCCCGCGTGATCCTGAAGAACGCGCCGATCCTCGTGCTGGATGAAGCAACCTCCGCATTGGATTCGGAAGTCGAGTCCGCCATCCAGTCGAGCCTCGACGAACTGATGAAGGGCAAGACCGTGATCGCGATCGCGCACCGGCTTTCCACCATCGCCCGCATGGATCGCCTTGTGATCCTCGACAAGGGCCGCATCGTCGAGCAAGGCACGCATGACGAATTGCTGGAAGCCAACGGCCATTACGCCGCGTTGTGGCGACGGCAATCCGGCGGCTTCATCGATTCGCCGGGCTTGCAGGCGGCGGAATAGCCTCATCGCCGAGGTGCGCGCGTCGCTTTCCAGAGGTACTAACCGCGGACATTCGCTCGCATAGAGATCCGGGATACAATAATGTCCGGGCCATCCGCGATCGCGATCAAAAAGACTATTGGGGGAAACGTGAGCACATCCGAAAACAAACCGACACGCCGTACGGCCATCGCCGGCGCGGGAATTGCCGCCGCAGGCAGCCTGATGGGCACAACGACCGGTCAGGCGCAGACGACCGGCAAGACATTCGTCCTTGTCCATGGCGCGTGGCACGGCGGCTGGTGCTGGCGGCGGGTCGCCGATCTTCTCGAAAACAAGGGCCACAAGGTCTATGCGCCAACCCTGACCGGGCTGTGCGATCGCTCGCACCTGCTCGACAGCAAGACCAATCTCAGCACCCACGTCACCGACGTAGTCAACCTGATCAAATGGGAAGGCCTGAAGGACGTCGTGCTGGTCGGACATTCCTACGGCGGCTTCGTCATATCCGGCGTCGCCGAGAAGGCTCAGCCGTCGATCTCCTCCATCGTGTATCTCGATGCCTTCCTGCCCGACAATGGCGAAGCACTTGTCGACGCCGTCAGCGGCTCCAAACTCTATGAAGTCATTCAGGCCGCCATCCAGAAGGGCGACCTGACCATGCCGGCTCCGAAGTCGGCCCTGTTTCAGGTCAACGAGAAGGATCAGGCCTGGGTCGACGAGAAATGCACACCACAACCCACCGCAACCTTGTCTGAAAAGCTCGCGCTGAGCGGCGCGCGCGACCGCATTGCCAAGCGCGCCTATATTCGCGCCAAGGGTTATGCGTCGCCGGGGTTTGACCGTGCGCAGGCCAAGGCTCAGGCGGCAACAGGCTATCGCGTGTACGAAATGCCTTGCGGACACGACGCCATGGTGGACATGCCCGATCGTTTGACGGACATCCTGCTTGAAGTGGCCTAGCCGCAAATCGGAGTCAGTATGCGACCTTTCTTTCTCGCCTGCCTTGCAAGCGTATTTGCAATTTTGCCTCTGACTCCAGCATTCGCCGAGACCATCCGCGTCGCGCATGACCAGCGCTTTCCGCCCTTCGCGGAAAGCAAGGACGGGAAGTCGGAAGGGCTCGCGGTCGATATTTTGAATGCCGCGGCCCAGAAAGCCGGGCTGACCATCGTCTATGTCCCGGTCCCCTTCGAGCAGATCCAGCGCACGCTGGAGGATGGACGCGCCGACGCCGCCTTCCCGCTGGCGATCAATCCCGAACGGCGCCAGACGTTCGACTTCACGGCCCCCTTGGTCATCACCGGTGGCGCGCTCTTCGTGCGCGCGCCGCAGCACTCGCCGGACGGCTTGAAAGCGCTGACCGGCAAAACCGTCGTCACGCCGAAGACGGGTCCGCTTGCGGGCTTCATCCAGAAGACCGCGCCGGAGGTGAAGCTGGTGGTCAACGCCGACTATGATCAGAGCTTCGCGCAATTGCTGAGCGGCGAAGCCGATGCCGCGGCGCTGAACTTCCAGGTT
>JAEYVN010000337.1 GCA_023431725.1 Pseudomonadota bacterium | reverse complement strand
ACGCCTCACCCGACGGCACGGCATCCACCAGGCCGCGGCGCATCAGCAAGGCATCCACGCTCGGCAATTTACCGCGGAACGCGATATAGGCGTCATCGGAGCGCTGGCGGCCACCCGCCGCGTAGATGTTGTCGCGCAGCTTCGCCGCTGTCGTCTTGTCGAAGATGTCGCCGGTCTCCTCGAAGGCGCGGAAGGCATCGGCATCGAGGACTTCCGACCACATGTAGCTGTAATAGGCCGACGCATAGCCGCCACCGGCGAATACATGCTGGAAGTGCGGCGAGCGATGCCGCATGACGATCTCGTGCGGCATGCCGAGCTTGTCGAGCGTCTCGCGCTCGAACGCCGCGACGTCGAGCGCCTCGGCCGATTCGAGCGAATGGAATTCGAGATCGACCAGCGCCGACGCAACATATTCCAGCGTCGCGCAGCCCTGATTGAAAGTGCGCGCCTTCAGAAGACGCGACAGCAGTTCCTCCGGGATCGGCTCGCCGGTGCGGAAATGGACGGCAAAGCGCCGCAGCACGTCCGGCTGCTCGAACCAGTGTTCATAGAGCTGCGAGGGCAGCTCGACGAAATCGGTATCGACATTGGTGCCGGAAATCGTCGGATAAGTGACGTCCGACAATAAGCCATGCAGCGCGTGGCCGAATTCATGGAACAGCGTGCGCGCGTCGTCGAAGGAGAGCAGCGTCGGCTCGCCCTTGCCGCCCTTGGCGAAGTTCATCACATTGATGATGAGCGGACGGATATTGCCGCGCAGCTTTTCCTGCTCGCGCAAGGCTGTCATCCAGGCGCCGCTGTGTTTGGACGGCCGGGCGAAGTAATCGCCGAAGAACAACGCGACATGCTCACCCTTGGCGTCGGTCACGTCCCAGACGCGGACATCGGGGTGCCAGGCGGCAATGTCGGTGCGGCGCCTGAAGTGAAGGCCGAACAGCCTTTGCGCCGTATCGAAGGCCGCCTCGATGATCGAGTCGAGTTGCAGGTAAGGCTTGATTGCGGCCTCATCGACATCGTGCAGTTGCTTGCGCAGCTTTTCGGCGTAGTAGCGCCAGTCCCACGGCGCGATCTTGAAGTTGCCGCCTTCGGCCTGGGCCAGCGCCTGCAAGGCATCGCGATCGGCCAGCGCACGATCGAGCGCCCGTGGCCACACCTCGCCCAGCAGATCGCGAACGCGGGCCGGCGTCCTGGCCATCGCGTCGTCGAGCCGATAGTCGGCATAGGTACGGAAGCCCAGCAGCTTGGCGCGCTCGGCCCGCAGCTTCACCATCTCGGCGATGATCGCCTTGTTGTCGGTGGCATTGTTGTTGTCGCCGCGGCTCATCCACGCCCGAAAGGCTTTCTCGCGCAGGTCGCGCCGCGACGAATATTGGAGGAACGGCTCGACGCTGGAGCGCGACAGCGTGATGACGTGCTTGCCGGCAAGGCCGCGCGCTTCGGCCGCCTCACGCGCGGCGTCGCGCAGGAAATCCGGCAGCCCGGCGAGATCGGCCTCGGTCTCGAGCACGATGTAGGTGTCGCGCTCGTCCGCCAGGACATTCTGGCTGAAGCTGGTGCCGAGCGTCGCGAGACGCTGGCCGATGTCGGCAAGCCGCTTCTTGGCCGCGGGATCAAGATGCGCGCCGGCTCTGCGGAAGGCCGTGTGGTAACGCTCGAGCACCCGCGCCTGTTCGTCGGTCAGGTTCAGCGACGCAGCCGTCTGAACCACCGCCTCGACCCGCCGGAACAAATCCCCGTTCAGGTAGATCGCGTTATGATGGGCGGCGAGCCGCGGCGACATTTCCCGCTCGACCGCCAGGATCGCGTCATTGGTGTGCGCGCCAGACAAAGCGAAGAACACGTCAGACGTTCTGGCCAGAGCATGCCCCGACAATTCCAGAGCATCGATCGTGTTCTGGAAACTTGGCGTCTGCGGATTGGCGACAATCGCGGCGATTTCCGCATCATGGTCGGCCATGGCCTGCTCGAACGCCGGGACGAAATGCTCCGGAGCAATGGCGGAAAATGGCGGAACCTGGAATTCGCCGGGCCAGGGGGCCAGCAGCGGATTGTGCGTGGATTCGGCGGCCTGGGATGTCGTTTGCTTGTTCATCGCTTTGAAATGTCTAGTGTTTCGGGAACAATGAGGGCCCGTCGGCCACTCCCGGAGATGGGGCTTTATGCCCCTCAATTCCAGCCTTGATTGCTGGCGATGTTTCGAGGACATTGCGCCGCAAATCGGATCGGAACAGCCATGAGCCACCAAAGCCACGCCCGCCGCATCGTCTGGGTCAACGTCATCACCGTGGTGAGCGCGACCATCCTGATCGGCGCCGAAGTGTTCGGCGCCGCCTTCGCCGGCAGCTGGGCGATTGCCAACCTGTTTGGCCTGGGCACCACCTTCGCACGCGTACTCGATGCAATCTTCCTCGCCTGCGGCGCTTTCGTGATGGTCCAGTTCGTCAACTTCGCCCGCAAGATCGAGCCGTTCAGCCGCTAACAGACGGGCGCACAGTCGCCTCAAGCGATTCCATTCTCACCGACACTCAAGTTCGCCGACAATCAGCCCCTCGCGCGCTGCATTCTGCGACGCACGTTGTGGATGAATCACCTTGTTCGCGGCGAGTGCTTCGGGCCGGGAAAATGCGACAAAGAGCGACGGTCAGCGCCGCACATGCGCCACGGCTGCGTCAGGCTCGACATCGCTTTGACACGCTTGCGAAGCTGCTCACGCATCGCGTTGTTAACACACCCGTAATATCTCAAATTTTTTTACACTAAACATGAGGTAACGCTTGCATGGGTGGCACACATACCCTATGTCCGCGCTTGCCCAATTTCGCACGTGCCTGTGGTCGCGTGTCGGTCGGTAGGTAGCGGGACAAGAGGCCCGCCAGCCGCCTGGGGAGACAAAGCTCTCGAAGGAGAGTCTCTCCAAGAACTCTGACCGGCAGCCGGAGGCGAAACCGGCGAACTCAGTTCTCCACTGAGGACGCGACTTAAAGCAACGACGGAGCGGGCTTTTTTGGTTACTTCCGGCTGTCCATAGGCCGGATCTGTTCCGAAGAGGCTTGTCCTTCATTGCCAGGTGTGCGGCGGGGTTTCCCCACCAATCCACGGCAGCATTGTCCGGTGCTGAAATCGCCGTTGCTCGTGCCTCCATCGCACGACAACGCGAGGTCACCATCAGACGCACACTCAGAGCGCACTCGCATGCGCTCGCCGGCTGTTTGGGGAAATCGATGACCGACCGTATCCGCGAATTTCTTCGCAACCGCGCCGACGATGGGCCCGTGCTGGTGGTCGATCTCGATGTCGTGCGCGACAACTACAACGCCTTCGCAAAGGCTTTGCCGGACACCCGCGTTTTCTACGCGGTGAAGGCGAATCCGGCGCCGGAGGTGCTGTCCCTGCTCGCCTCGCTGGGCTCCTGCTTCGACACCGCTTCGGTCGCAGAGATCGAAATGGCGCTCGCGGCCGGCGCGACGGCCGACCGCATCTCCTTTGGCAACACCATCAAGAAGGAGCGCGATATCGCGCGCGCCTACCAGTATGGCGTTCGCCTGTTCGCGGTCGACTGCCAGGCCGAGGTCGAGAAGATCGCCCGCGTCGCTCCGGGTGCGAAGGTTTTCTGCCGCATCCTGTGCGATGGCGCCGGCGCTGAATGGCCGCTGTCGCGCAAGTTCGGCTGCGAGCCCTCGATGGCCGTGGACCTGCTGGAGCATGCGCACCGGCTCGGCCTGTCGGCGCACGGCATCTCGTTCCATGTCGGTTCGCAGCAGCGCGATCCGAAGGCGTGGGACAATGCCCTGGCTTCGGCGGCGGCGATCTTCCGCGAGTCGGCTGAGCGCGGCATCGCGCTGTCGATGGTCAATCTCGGCGGCGGCTTCCCGACCAAGTACCTGAAGAAGGTGCCGGGCGTGAAGACCTACGGCGCGACCATCTTCCAGGCGCTGCGCAAGCACTTCGGCAACCGCATCCCGGACACGATCATCGAGCCGGGCCGCGGCATGGTCGGCAACGCCGGCGTGATCGAGGCGGAAGTCGTGCTCGTCTCCAAGAAGAGCGAGACCGACAAGCTCCGCTGGGTCTATCTCGACATCGGCAAGTTCGGCGGTCTCGCCGAGACGATGGACGAATCGATCCGCTACGCGATCAAGACGCCGCGTGACGGTGCTCCCCTCGAGCCGTGCGTGCTCGCCGGCCCGACCTGCGATTCGGCCGACGTGCTGTACGAGAAGGATCCGTATCCGCTGCCGGTGAGCCTCGAGATCGGCGACAAGGTGCTGATCGAAGGTACCGGCGCCTATACGTCGACCTACTCCGCAGTGGCCTTCAACGGCTTCCCGCCGCTGAAGACGATTCACATCTGATCGCTCCGCGATCGGGCCACATCTGATGACGCTGGAGGCCGGCTGATAAAGCCGACCTCCCTTCCCTTCACTCTTTCGGACTGAAGCCGTCCCGTGAAAAGCGGGGCACGGAAGGAAGATGGTCATGACTGCCATTCGCCAGGAAAAAATCCGTCAGGAAAAGATCGCCGACCTCGACGCGCGCGAGGCTCTGCTCGATCGCGCCTATGGACCGAGCCGCTTCACCAAGACGTCGGAGCGTCTGCGCGAAGATCGCCTGGCCGCGGCAGGCCTGTCGTTTGTCGCCACCGAAAACGGCCAGATCATTGGCTCCGTGCGGCTGTGGAATGTATCGGCGGGTCCCGGCAAGGCGGCGCTGTTGCTCGGCCCTCTCGCCGTTGCTCCGGAACACCGCAGCAAGGGCCTTGGCGGCAAGCTGATGAAGCACGCCATCGCCACCGCGCGCATGCGCGGTCACGGCGCGAT
>JAEYVN010000246.1 GCA_023431725.1 Pseudomonadota bacterium | reverse complement strand
CCTGATAATTCCGTCGCCCCGTCACCTGGACGAAGCCTCGTCCTGGAAATCTCTTGCGGTCACCCTGCGTAGTGTTTCCCAGCCTCCGTGCGACCTGCGGCCGCTCTCCGGTGATGTCGTACATGCGCATGAAATATGCATCGCTGCCGTATTCCTTGATCGGTTGCATTTTCTTGTCGACTTCAAGGAAAGCCGTGCCGAGCACATAAGCAAGCCATCGGTCATCCTTTCTCGAATGGCGGGCCTCCCAGTAATCGAGCAGTGACGCAAGTCCTTCGACCTGCTTCTGCCGTAGAGAACCACCAAACGGCTGCATGCGGACTTGGTCAAAAAAGAAGCGGCGATTGATGGTACTCATTGAGTTCCCCAAAACTATCTCGCTTCAAACGCTGACCGGCGCAATTATTTGAGAGTTTGAATGACCGAGATATAGTATTTCGGCGCCGTTGACGGCTGCTTGATCAGACCAGAAACCGTGAGACGAACAACGCGGTCTCCCACCTTGTCGCCTTCGTTGCCACCGATAGTGCGCACATATCGGCCTGCGCCATCGGCACCCTCTTCAACGACGATCGCGGAATGGGACACGTAAGAGTCGTGGGTCTTTGCATGCGTGAAGGTAAACTCGTTTCCGCCCCGATTGTTTTGAATGATGTCGCCAACTTTCGGCGCATGGACGTCGATAGGAAAAGCCCGAAACATTCCAGTGCCGTTTGCCGCATTCTTCGCCGCTGCGAAGACGAATTTTGAATGAGCTGCGGCAAACTTGAATTCCGTGGGAAGGGCTCCTGCCCTTTGACTCGCGACGACACAAAAACCGCCGACCACGGGACTGAGACTGTCGTGAAATCAAGATTGATCTCGTCCCAGTATCCTTTGATGCGTCTCTGCATCGCCGGGTGCGTTTCATGAAGCGTGCCGTATTCGTCGAATTCCCTTTCGGCAAGCCGCGCGAGTGCCTTTGCAAAAGTCGATGCCATAACGACCTCCCAACATCGCTGGCCAGACTCCGATTACTACAATCCTTAATTGAATTCGATTATTGACATTACTCAAAATTGTCTAAGCTCGCGCTTGCAACTGCCTTTGCCATCCCGCGACGAGCCGCGCTAAGAGCGAACAGTTGAACGCACTGCCGAAAGGACCCGCATGGATCTTGGTATCGCCGGCCGCAAGGCCATCGTCTGCGCTTCGAGCCGCGGTCTCGGCTATGGCTGCGCCATGGCATTGGCCCGTGAAGGTTGCGAGGTCGTCATCAACGGCCGCGACGAAAAGCGGCTCATGGCTGCGGCGGACGCAATCAGCAACGCCACCGGCGCCAGGGTGATCCCGGTTGCGGCCGATGTCGCAAGTGCCGATGGTCAGCAAGCCCTGTTTGCGGCGTGTCCGGAACCGGACATTCTGGTCAACAACAACGCCGGCCCTCCCATGCGCGATTTCCGCGACCTGTCGCGCGAGCAAATTCTCGACGGTGTTGTCGCCAACATGGCAGTGGCGATCGAGCTCACGCAGAAAGTCATCGACCCGATGATCGCCAGGAAATTCGGGCGCATCGTCAACATCACCTCGGCCACGGTGAAGGCTCCGCTCGCCGGTCTTGATCTGTCATCCGGCGCCCGCGCCGGTCTCACTGCCTTTATGGCCGGCGTCGCCCGTTCCGTCGCGGGGTCGAACGTAACGATCAACTTCCTGCTGCCCGGCGCCTTCGACACCGACCGGCTCAAGTCGAATATCGAAGGCAATGCGAAGAAGCAGAACATTTCGTTCGAACAATCGCGGCAGAACCGGATCAACAGCGTACCGGCCAAACGCTTCGGCACGGCAGACGAATTCGGCGCAGCCTGCGCCTTCCTCTGCTCGACCCATGCTGGCTACATCACCGGTCAGAACATCCTGATCGACGGCGGCGTCTATCCCGCAGCATTCTGAGGCAGGGATTGAAATGGAAATAGCCCGACAACAACGGGCTATTCGCAACGCCAGCGGTGTGTTCGCTTAATTGCAGGGCTTATACATCGAGGCCAGTTCGGAACCCGACAGATAAACCATCTGCGGCTTCAAGCCACCGCGACGCTTCAGCCAGCTTTTGACGTGGCGGGGATAAAGGCTCCACAAGGCATCGGTTCCCGCTCGGCTCAGAACAGGACGGCCATCCGCACCAGGATTCCATGCGGCATGGAAACCAAGTTGCGCTCTCCGCGTTACACAGATGCGATCGCGCGGAACGACGCCGAGGACGATCGTGCACGCTGACAGGCAGGGCCCGTCGATGATGACGCGCTCTCCTGAATCGCGAAGGCTTGTATAGGCGTCGAGATAAGGGCCGATCTGCCCACCCTTATCATTTGAAATTCTCAATGCAGCATTTGCATTGGCACAGCAAAGCACAGCCAGCAACGCGCCGGCCAAAGCCGAACGGAAGTACATTCCTTCGACCCTCCCCGTTCTCATGGGCGTCCCGGGAATGAAGCTAAACGGTATGACAGGAAGTCTTCAAGCAGAATCAGGACGGAACCGAATTTAAAATTGTTGCGCATCTTTTTCTGTGTCAGGCGTGTCGAAGCACGCGTCAAATTTCCCGTCCCGGCCAGCCCTCACGGTATATTTGAGCGAGGATTCACCCCCATAGTTCCGCGGTCGGCGGATGTACGAGACTGCCTTCGTAATGAAGACCATGCTCACGATCCCTCGCCAACAACAGCGGACCATCGAGATCAACAAAGCGGGCGCCTTGTGCAACCAGCATAGCTGGCGCCATCGACAATGAGGTCGCAACCATACAGCCTGTCATCGTCGCAAGACCAAAACGCTGTGCTTCACGCATCATGAGCAGCGCTTCCGTAAGACCGCCGGTTTTGTCGAGCTTGATGTTGACGGCATCATATTTTCCGACGAGCAGCTTGAGCGATGTCGAATCATGCGCGCTCTCGTCCGCGCAGATTGGAACCGGCCGCTGAATTCTGGCGA
>JAEYVN010000201.1 GCA_023431725.1 Pseudomonadota bacterium | reverse complement strand
ACGCGATCTGCTTCGGCTTGCGAGCACAGGCCGCGCCGTGGCGAAAACGCAAAGGGCAGGGCCATGCCGATCGACACGGGTTCACCGTGATACAGCCGATCCGAAAAGCCAGCGGCGGCCTCGAGCGCATGACCGAAGGTGTGGCCAAGATTGAGCAGCGCGCGATCGCCGGTTTCGCGCTCGTCGCGCGCCACGATCTGAGCCTTCATCCGGCAACTGACGGCGATGGCATGTTCGCGAGCGGGACCACCGGCAAAGACGTCACGCCAGTTGCTCTCCAGCCAGGTAAAGAAATCAGCATCACCAATGAGGCCGTATTTCGCGACTTCCGCGTACCCCGCGCGCTTGATGCGGACCGGCAAGGTATCGAGCAAGGCGGTGTCGGCAACAACGAGGATCGGCTGGTGGAATGCACCGATGAGATTCTTGCCGTGGCGTGAGTTGATGCCGGTCTTGCCGCCAACCGAGGAGTCAACCTGCGCCAGCAGCGTCGTCGGCACCTGCACGAAGTCGAGTCCGCGCCGTACGGCGGACGCAGCAAATCCGGCCAGATCGCCGATCACACCGCCGCCCAGTGCGATCACCAGATCATTGCGCTCGATGCGCGCCGCGATCAGGTCCTCGCAGACGCGTTCGAAAACCGGATAGCATTTCGAGCCTTCGCCCGCCGCGACGAGAATGCGGCTTGTCGTGATGCCCGCCTCGTTCAGCGATGTCTCGGCTGCCGCAAGATGATGCTGCGCCACCGTCTCGTCCGTCACGATCGCAACACGTGCGCCGGGCCGCAAGGCGGCAACGCGCGGACCGAGGCTCGCCAACAGACCGCGACCAATGGCGATGTCATAGGCGCGCCCTGCCAGAGCCACATTGACCGTGATCGGATCGCTATTGCGAAGCGGCGCCGTCATGGCTGCGCATCCGGTCGCGCGACGGCAACGCCAAAATGGTTCAACACGCCTTCGATCGTCTCGTCCACAATCACCTCATGCGATACATCGCGCGACTCGATCGTGACATCGGCCGCCGCGTAAACCGGATAACGCTCATCGATCAGCCGCTGCAAGGTTGCCGCCGGATCCGGTGTCCGCAACAACGGGCGATCGCTGCGGCGCTTGATCCGCCGCATCAGCACGTCGAAGTCCGCCTTGAGCCAGACCGAAATCCCTTTCTGGGCGATCAGCTGCCGGGTTTCGGGATTCATGTAAGCGCCGCCGCCGGTCGCAAGGATCTGCGGGCCGGTCTCGAGCAGCCTGGCGATGACGCGGGCCTCGCCAGCCCGGAACTCGGGCTCGCCCCGAACCCTGAAAATTTCCGGGATGGTCATGCCGGCCGCGGTCTCGATCTCGGTATCGGCATCGACAAAGGGCAGCCCCAGCCGCAAGGCCAGCTTGCGGCCGACCGATGACTTCCCCGCCCCCATCATACCGACAAGGACAAGGGTGCGATTGCCAAGCGTCTCCACAAGGGCGGCCTCGGGCGTACCCATGGTTGAAGAATTTTCAGCGAGACTTTGCGGCATGAATTGGTTCCGCGACGTGGCTTGCAGCCCTTATAGCACGGACGGGATATTGCAACCCGCCCCTGCCCGCCCGCGCCCACCGGCGGCCAAAGCGCGCGCGGCGTCCCAGGCAGCCGCAAGGTCCTTGTGTTGATGCGGCGAACATGGTGGTTAGTGGCTCGCCGCCATTAACCATCACGCGTGCCGCCAATGCCGACTCTTTTCCGATTTCTCGCAACGGTCGGGATCATCGCCGGCGTGGTTTATGGCAGCATGGTCGCGCTTGCCGTCCTGATCCAGCCCGAGAGCCGGGAAATCACCGTGACCATTCCCCCGGATCGCTTTGCCAAGCCGCAGCGCTGACCGGTCGCGGGAGCCTCACCATGGCACGCGCCGCAGCGGATCGACGTTCGTCCCAGATCGAATTGTTTCTCGACATGCTGGCCGCCGAGCGTGGCGCCCGGCCCAATACGCTGTCCGCCTATCGCTCCGATCTTGACGAATTCGGCGACTATCTCGCGACCACCGGCAGCGCCATCGCAACGGCGGGCACTGATGATATTCGCGGCTATCTCGGCGATCTCTCGCGACGCGGCCTCGCACCGGCCTCGGTCGCGCGCAAACTGTCGGCTGTCCGTCAGCTCTATCGTTTCCTCTATGCCGAAGGTCACCGCGGCGACGATCCGGCCGCCATCCTGGAAGGCCCGAAACGGGGCCGGGCGCTGCCCAAGGTCCTGACCGTGTCCGATGTCGACAGACTGATCGACACCGCCCGCACCCAGGCCGATCGCAGCGAGCAATCCGCCGCCGAGAAACAGCGAACCGCCCGCCTCTATTGTCTGCTTGAACTGCTGTATGCGACCGGCCTGCGCGTATCCGAGCTGGTGGCGCTGCCGGCGTCAGCCGCGCGGAAAGACCAGCGCATGCTGATGGTGCGCGGCAAAGGCGGCAAGGAGCGCATGGTGCCGCTCAATGACGCCGCCCGCCAGGCCATGGCGAATTATCGGGGCCTGATGAAGGACACCAAGAACGAGCATTCGAAATGGCTGTTCCCGTCTTTCGGCGAGGACGGTCATTTGACGCGCCAGCATTTCGCGCGGGAGTTGAAATCGCTCACCGCTGCGGCCGGCCTGCTACCGCTGGCCGTGAGCCCGCACGTGCTTCGCCATGCCTTCGCCAGCCACCTTCTGCAGAATGGCGCGGATCTCCGCGTCGTGCAGACGCTGCTGGGCCATTCCGACATCTCCACCACCCAGATTTACACGCATATCCTTGAGGAGCGCCTGAAATCGATGGTCCGCGACCTGCATCCGCTCACGGACGGCACCGACCAGACAAAAAGCGATCGTTAACGCTTCGCCGAAGACGGGCTTTTCCTCGCCATCCTGACCGTGTCTGCTTGACTTGCGCACCCCAAAGCGCCATGTGCGCCCGCTGCGGGTCATCCCGCCGAGCCCTCCACAACCCCACAAGACGATGCGATCGTACCTCGATTTCGAAAAACCTGTCGCCGAACTCGAGGCCAAGATCGAGGAACTGTACGCCGTCCAGACTGGCGGCGGCGAAGTCCAGGTCGGTGAGGAAATCACCCGGCTCGAAGCCAAGGCGTCGCAGACGCTGCAGGATCTTTATCAGTCGCTGACCCCCTGGCAGAAGACACAGGTGGCGCGCCACCCGCAGCGGCCGCACTGCCTCGACTTCATTGCCGCCCTGATCGAAGATTTCGTGCCGCTGGCCGGCGACCGCAAATTCAGTGATGACGACGCCATTGTCGGTGGCTTCGGCCGCTTTCGCGGATCCAGTGTCTGCGTCATCGGCCACGAAAAGGGTTCCACCACCGAGACCCGGCTGAAGCACAATTTCGGCATGGCTCGACCCGAGGGCTATCGCAAGGCCGTCCGGTTGATGGAAATGGCCGACCGGTTCGACATCCCGGTTCTGGCTCTGATCGACACCGCAGGGGCCTATCCCGGCATCGACGCCGAGGAGCGCGGTCAGGCTGAGGCCATCGCGTTCAATCTGCGCGAGATGGCCGGGATGCGTGTTCCGATCATCGTGGTCGTGATCGGCGAGGGCGGATCGGGTG
>JAEYVN010000198.1 GCA_023431725.1 Pseudomonadota bacterium | reverse complement strand
GCTGTCGGATCGGCGTCTGCGGATCGGCGCGCCGCGCGCTGCGAAGAAGCCATCCTTGCAGCCGGCGGAGTAGGGCAATGCGGTGGTGGCGTCTTGTTGCTGCGATGATCCTGCTGCTGCAGGCGATGCCGTCATATGCGGTGCAGCCCGACGAAGTCTTGCCGGACGCAAATCTTGAACAGCGCGCCCGCAATTTGTCGCGCGAATTGCGCTGCATGGTGTGCCAGAACCAATCGATCGACGATTCCGATGCGCCGCTGGCGCGCGATCTGCGCCTCCTGGTCCGCGAGCGCCTGAAGGCCGGCGACAGCGATAATCAGGTGCTCGACTTCCTGACGGCGCGCTACGGCGATTTCGTTCTTCTCAATCCGCCGCTGAACTGGCGCACTGCCCTGCTGTGGGGACTGCCGACCGGGTTGCTTGTTTTCGGCGGTTTCGTGCTGCTGATGGCGGCCCGCCGCCGGGGCGGACAATCCGCGATGACAGATTCGGCCAGCACAACATTACCGTTGAGCGCGGACGAGGAGGCGCGGATTGCCGATCTGCTGGACAAAGATCCGCGAACGAGAGCCTAAGTAGCTGATTTTTATAAGCTTTATTTGTTTGTCACTATTACCAAAGTTTAATCGCGCCGACAGGTGTCCGTAAGGAGACCTCCACCATCTTAAGCATCGAACGGTGCCGGATCGCTCCTCGCGAAGCTTCGAACACCGGTAACGATTTGAACTTAGGAAATGGAGTGAACCATATGACACCAAGCCAGCCCAGCACGGGTGGTTTCCTGAAGGGACGCCGGGCGATGTTGCTCGGTACGACGATTTTGAGCCTCGGTGCGGCAGCCCTGTTTGTTGCGCCCGATGCGGCGCGTCACGCGGCTGTTGCGCAGAACGTGACGCAGCAGGCTCAGACCGTTCAGCGTCCGATCGGATTTGCTGATATTGTCGAGAAGGTGAAGCCTGCGGTTATTTCCGTCCGCGTCAAGGTGAACACCCGCCCGGAGAATTCTTCGTTTGAAGGCGGCCAGCTGCCGCAGGGCTTCGAGCGTTTCTTCCGCCGCTATGGCATGCCGGAAGACATGCTGCCGGAGATGGGGCCGCGTGGCGAACGTCGCGGTGACAATGCCCCGCGCGAGCGTGGCCCGCGTCAGCGTACGGCCGGTCAGGGTTCAGGCTTCTTCATTTCGGCTGACGGCTATGCCGTGACCAACAATCACGTCGTCGACAAGGCTGACGAAGTTGAAGTGCAGACCGACGATGGCAAGACCTATTCTGCCAAGGTGATCGGCACCGATCCGCGCACCGATCTCGCGCTGATCAAGGTCGATGGCGGTAACTTCCCGTATGCCAAGCTGGCCGACAAGTCGCCGCGCATTGGTGACTGGGTGTTGGCGGTCGGCAATCCGTTCGGCCTGTCCTCGACTGTGACGGCGGGTATCGTGTCGGCGCGTGGCCGTGACATCGGCGCAGGCCCATACGACGACTTCCTGCAGATCGACGCTCCGGTGAACAAGGGTAACTCCGGTGGCCCGACCTTTGACATCGACGGTCATGTCGTCGGCGTCAACACGGCGATCTTCTCGCCGTCGGGTGGCTCGGTCGGTATCGCCTTCGCCATTCCTGCTGCGACGGTCGACTCGGTCGTGACCCAGCTCAAGGAGAAGGGCTCGGTGACGCGCGGCTGGATCGGTGTCCAGATCCAACCGGTGACCAAGGATATTGCCGACAGCATGGGCCTGAAGAACACCGATGGTGCGCTCGTGGCCGAGCCGCAGTCCGGTAGCCCGGCGGTGAAGGCCGGCATCAAGGCCGGTGACGTCATCACCGCGGTGAACGGTGAGAAGATCGGCAACGCCCGCGAACTTTCGCGCCGCATCGGCACGATGGCGCCGGGTAACTCGGTCAAGCTGACCATCCTTCAGGGTGGCAGCGAGAAGACAGTCAACGTGACGCTCGGCGAATTGCCGGCTCAGGTTGAAGCGCGTGGTCGCGGCGTCGAAGAGCGTGGTTCGCCGAACGAGAGCTCCGCTCTCGGGATGCAGCTCGCTCCGGCCGCCTCGGTTGCTGGGTCGGGCTCTGAAGGTGTGGTTGTGACCGGCGTTGCGCCGGACGGCCCCGCCGCCGAGCGCGGCTTCAAGACCGGTGATGTGATCCTGGAGGTGGCCGGCAAGCAGGTTTCGAACCCGGCCGATGTCCGCAAGGCGCTCGATGAGGCGCGCAAGGACAACAAGCGCACCGTGCTGATGCGCGTGAAGTCGGGTGAAGGCACCCGGTTCGTCGCACTGCCGGCAGGCCGCGCGTAAAGCGATCCGCACACGGGCTTCGGCCCGTGTGCACAAGTCAGGGA
The DNA here is from genome assembly GCA_023431725.1 of Pseudomonadota bacterium. Classification (GTDB taxonomy): domain Bacteria; phylum Pseudomonadota; class Alphaproteobacteria; order Rhizobiales; family Xanthobacteraceae; genus Pseudorhodoplanes. Next base: position 6,714 of record JAEYVN010000198.1, on the reverse strand, counting down.
CGTGATGCCGGCTACCGTCGCCCCCGCCGGTGCCACGAAACCCGGGGGACGGGTCGTAAAACCCGTCCCCAACTCTCTACCCTGAAGCCGGCAACCGTCGCCCCCGCCGGTCAAGGGTCAGGTGAGGGGGTGGCGGAGTAACCTTTAAGAGTCGCCACCCCCTTCATCATGTCTTATCTCTGGCCCAGTTCTTACCTTGCCAAATCGCCCGCGTCGGGCGATGCCGTTCCGGACGAAGCGGGGCGATCCGAAACCATGCGCTTGCTGATCATCGAGGATGACCGCGATGCCGCGGATTACCTGGTCCGGGCCTTCCGCGAGACCGGCCATGTTGCCGATCACGCCGCCGACGGCGAAGAAGGCTATGCCATGGCGCTCGACGGCAATTACGATGTGCTGATCGTCGATCGCATGTTGCCGAAGCGAGATGGCCTTGCGGTCATCGGCGACCTGCGCGCCAAGAAAGTCGAAACGCCCGTCCTGATCCTGTCGGCACTCGGACAGGTCGACGACCGCGTGAAGGGCCTGCGAGCCGGCGGCGACGACTATCTCCCCAAGCCCTATTCATTCTCCGAATTGCTGGCGCGTGTCGAAGTGCTGGCGCGTCGCCGTGGCGGCCGCAACGAAGACACCGTCTACCGCGTTGGCGATCTTGAACTCGATCGCCTGTCGCATAGCGTCACGCGCGGCACCGAGGAAATTCTGCTGCAGCCTCGCGAATTCCGGCTGCTTGAGTATCTGATGAAGCATGCCGGGCAGGTGGTGACACGCACCATGCTGCTGGAGAATGTGTGGGATTATCACTTCGATCCGCAAACCAATGTGATCGACGTGCACATTTCCCGGCTGCGCTCGAAGATCGACAAGGGCTTCTCGCAGCCGCTGCTGCATACGATTCGCGGTGCGGGATATATGGTCCGCGACGGCGCGCGCTGAACGCCGTGGGGGCGCTGGGCAAGCTTTTTCGAACGACCGCGTTCAAGCTGACGCTGGTCTATCTCACGGTCTTCGCGCTGTTTGCCGTTTTCCTGCTCGGCTATTTCGCCTTCAACACGCAGCGACTGTTCACCGAACAGGTGACGGAAGTGGTCGATGCCGAGACGAGGGGGCTGACCGAGCAGTTCAATACCGGCGGCATTCGGCGGCTCACCCTCATTGTCGAAGCGCGTTCACGGCGCCCCGGATCGAGTCTCTATCTCGTTACGAGCCCCGGTGGAGACGGTCTGGCCGGTAACGTCGGATCGTTGCCGACCGGCATACTCGACAGGCCGGGCTGGACCGAAACGGTCTATCGGCGGATCGAGGAAGGCGAGACATCGGAGCTGCATCGCGCATTGGTGCGCGTGTCTCATCTTCCCGGCGGCTTCAAGCTTCTCGTCGGCCGCGACCTCGAGGAGCGCGATCGCCTCTACAAGGTCGTTATCGATGCCGGCAAATGGTCGGCCGCGGCGGTGATTTTCCTCGGTTTGATTGGCGGATTTTTTGTCGCGCGGCGCGTGTTGCGCCGTGTCGATGCGATGACCGAGACGACACGCACCATCATGGGGGGTGATCTCTCCGGGCGCTTGCCGGTTGGCAGTAGTGGCGACGAGCTCGATCGCCTTGCGCATAATCTGAACGAGATGCTGGACCGGATCGAAGCGTTGATGGGCGGGCTGAAGGAAGTTTCCGACAACATCGCGCACGACCTGAAAACGCCGCTGACGCGTATGCGCAACCGCGCCGAGGAAGCATTGCGCACCTCGCGGAGCGAGGCCGATTATCGCGCTGCGCTGGAAACAACGCTCGATGAATCGGATTCGCTGATCAAGACCTTCAACGCGCTGCTGATGATCGCGCGGGCCGAGGCCGGCCAGGCGCGCGGCAACATGGTCGAGTTCGACGCCGCCGAAGCCGCGCACAGCATCGGCGAATTGTACGAGCCGCTGGCGGAAGAGCAGGGGCTGACGCTCGAAGTCCTGGCTCCAGCGGCCGTGCAGGTCTATGGCAATCGCGAGTTGATCAGCCAGGCGCTGGCCAATCTCGTCGACAATGCCATTAAATACTCAGCTCCTATGGCGAAGGCCGAAGGCAAGCCATCCGAGGTGCTGGTGACAGCGTCGCTCGAGGGTGATCGTGTGCTGCTGAGCGTCAGCGATCGTGGCCCGGGCATCCCCGAGGGCGACAGGTCGCGCGCGGTGGAACGCTTTGTGCGGCTGGAACAAAGCCGTTCCGTGCCGGGTTCCGGACTGGGGTTGAGCCTGACCGCGGCAGTGGCGCACCTCCATGGCGGCGAATTGCGCCTGGAGGACAATGCGCCAGGCCTGCGCGCGACGCTGGTTTTGCCGCGGTTCGGCCCGCAGCCCCAGCCCGTAACGGAACGCCGCGAAACGGCTCAGAGCCCCACCGTCCGCTAATAAACCTCCCATTTCCACGTCGGGTGGTTTAACCCTCGCCGGATGACCGACGAACCCGGCGCTCCCGTTCCGCAATCCCCTCATGGCACAGACGCTGACGCGGCGTCGCTGGCGGCGCGCATTCGCACAGCGCCTTTTCTTCCGGAGTCTCAACCGCACGCTTCGAAGCTCGACGCCTGGCTGTCCGATCTGGGCGCCGGCGATGAAGGCGAGGCGCTTCATCAGATACTTGAGATACTTGCCGCACATCCCAAGACCCGGGACTTGCTTGCCGGCGTTGCCAACTATTCCTCCTATCTCTGGGATCTGGCGAGCGCCGATGCGGCGCGCCTCGTGCGTGTATTGTCGGCGGACCCGGATCGTCATTTCGAGCGATTGCTGGCGCACAGCCGCACAATACTCTCCGCCACTGACGACGAAGCCGAGGCGATGCGGGCTCTGCGCCGCATGAAATCCGAAGCGGCGATGCTGATCGCCTTTGCCGATATCGGCGGCGCATGGCCGGTGATGCAGGTGACGCGGGCGCTGACCGAACTTGCCGATTGCGCCGTACAAGGTGCGGTCCGCTTTCTGCTCAATGACGCCGTGCGGCGAGAGCGGCTCGCTCCCGCGGATCCAGCCCGGCCCGAGATCGGTTCCGGCTACATCGTGCTCGCCATGGGCAAGATGGGCGCGTTCGAATTGAACTATTCGAGCGATATCGATGTCATCGTCTTCATCGATCCCGATGCGCCCGCCATTCCAAAGGATACCGAGCCGCAGTCGCTTTACATTCGCGTCACGCGTGGATTGGTGAAGCTGCTGCAGGAGCGGACAGTGGATGGCTACGTGTTCCGCGTCGATTTGCGCCTGCGGCCTGATCCCGCGTCGACCCAGGTCGCGATTTCGGTGCCGGCAGGCCTCGATTACTACGAACACCGCGGCCAGAACTGGGAGCGCTCGGCGATGATCAAGGCGCGTCCCTGCGCAGGTGACATCGCGGCCGGCGAAGCATTCCTGAAGGCATTGTCGCCGTTCGTATGGCGCAAATACATGGATTTCGCTGCGCTCGCCGATATCCATGCGATGAAGCGGCAGATCCATGCCTATCGCGGGCATGGCGAGATTGCGGTCGCTGGCCACAACATCAAGCTGGGCCGTGGCGGAATTCGCGAGATCGAGTTCTTTGTCCAGACGCAGCAACTGATTGCCGGTGGTCGTCATCCGGAATTGCGCGACCGACGCACACTGACGACCCTCGCATCGCTTGCCGCCGGACAATGGGTCGGCCAGTCCGCCAGTCGCGAACTTGAGGATGCGTATCTTTTCCTGCGCAGCGTCGAACATCGCCTGCAGATGGTGGCCGATGAGCAGACGCACACATTGCCGTCCGATAGTGAGCAACTGACGGCCTTTGCCTGGTTTCTGGGTTTTGAAAACGTCGAAACCTTTGCCGAGTCCCTGTTGATGCATTTGCGCAATGTGCAGCAACAATACTCGCAGCTGTTCGAGCCGACATCGCAGCCGGCGGACGATGCCCTCAAGTTTCCCGATGACGAAGACGACCGGGAAACGCTGGACCGCCTCTCGGCCATGGGCTTTCGCAATCCGCTCGAAGTCTCCGCGATTGTGCGGGGCTGGTTCGGTGGCGGCAAATACATGGCCTTGCGCGGCGATTTTGCGCGCTCCCAGCTTCGGGCGCTGACGCATTCGCTGATCGAGCAACTGGCGCGCACCGACAATCGCGAGCAGGCGGTGCTGGCGTTCGACCGCTTCCTGGCCGGACTGCATGCCGGCGGTGGTGGCCGGTTGCTGACTTTGCTGCTGCAAAATCCGGATCTGCTGGCACTTGTTGCATTGATGCTGGGCACCGCGCCGCGGCTCGCCGACATTCTTGCGCATCAGCCGCAGGTGATGGACGCGCTGATCGATCCGGCCTTTTTCGGGGCATTACCCGACGCCGACAGGCTCCAGCAGGAGCTGACGCGTTCGCTCGATCAATCGACTTCCTACGAAGACATTCTTGATCGGCTGCGTCTGTTCGGACAGGAGCACATGTTTCTGATCGGCGTTCGCATCCTGTCGGGGACGGTGTCGGCCGAACAGGCTGGTGAAGCCTTCGCAGGACTGGCCGACGTGATCATCCAGGCGTTACATCGCGGCATTGAAAATCTGTTCGCGGAAAGTCACGGCCATATTCCCGGGCAGAAGACTGCCTGGCTTGCCTTGGGCAAGCTCGGCGGGCGAGAAATGACGGCCAGCTCGGATCTCGATCTGATCCTTGTCTATGACTTCGACGAAGCGCAGCCTGAGTCCGACGGCGAACGTTCGCTCTATGGTGCGCAATATTTTGCGCGGCTGACGAAACGGTTTATTTCCGCGCTCACGGCGCAGACCAATTTCGGTGCGCTATATCACGTCGATATGCGTCTGCGGCCGTCCGGTCGCTCGGGGCCGGTGGCGACCAAGATCGATTCCTTCCGCGACTATCAGTCGAACGAAGCCTGGACATGGGAGCATATGGCACTGACGCGCGCGCGCGTCGTGTCAGCGACGCCTGGATTTGCGGAGCACGTGGAAGGCGTCATTCGCGACGTGTTGGCGCGTCAGCGTGACGAACGAACGATCGCTGGCGATGCCTATGAGATGCGGATGGCCATCGCGTCGGAGCGCGGCGAGGACAATCGCTGGGATCTGAAATACGCGGCGGGCGGCCTGATCGATATCGAATTCATCGCGCAATATCTGCAACTGGTGCACGCCGCCAGGCATCCGGAAATTCTGGACTCGTCCACCTCCAAAGTTCTCGAACGGGCGACCCGGCTCGGCCTGTTGTCGCGCGAGGATTCGGAAATCTTCCGTCCTGCTGTGCAACTTTATCAAAATCTCAGCCAGATCCTGCGGCTCTGCCTGTCGGGACCGTTCGATCCCAAGAAGACCGACGCCGGGCTGTTGCGGCTTCTTGCCCGGGCCGCTGATGTTCCCGATTTCGCGACACTCGATGCGCATGTGGCGGAAACGCAGACACGGGTGCGGGAGCGCTTCGAGCGATTGCTGGGCGAGTCCTCGCTGGCTCAGGCGGCAAGCTGAGCCTTGTCAGGGCCTTCCGCAGAAAGACGCACCTGAACAGTCGTGCCGGCACCGGGCGTTGAGCGGATGCGCATGCTTCCGCCATGCAACTCGACCAGGGACTTTGCAATTGCAAGCCCAAGACCCGAGCCGTGATGCGTCTTGGTCAACTGGCTCTCGACCTGCTCGAACGGCTTGCCGAGCTTTTGCAACGCTTCCTTGGCGATGCCGATGCCGCTGTCACTGATGCTGACCAGCACGCAACCGCCGGCGCGGCGTCCGCGGACGGTGACATGACCACCCGCCGGTGTGAACTTCACCGCATTTGACAGAAGATTGAGGGCGATCTGCTTGATCGCGCGCCGATCGGCACGCAGCGTGATGTCCGGAGAGATTTTCGACGACAGGGTCAGGTTCTTTTCTTCGCCGCGGGTCGAAACCACGCGCATGGCGTCGGCCAGGATGTCATTGAGAACGAGGGTCTCGGGTTCAAGCTTCATGCGGCCGGCTTCGATCTTCGACATGTCGAGCACGTCGTTGATGACGTCGAGGAGATATTGGCCGCTCTGGTGAATGTCGCGGCAATATTCGTGATATTTGTCGGCACCCAGCTTGCCGAACATGCCCTTTTCCATGATCTCGGAAAAACCAATGATGGCGTTGAGCGGCGTGCGCAACTCGTGGCTCATATTGGCGAGGAATTCCGACTTGGCCCGGTTGGCGGCCTCGGCGCGATCCTTTTCGCGAATGTACTTGCGGTTGAGGGCGACCAGTTCGCGGGTTCGCTCCTCCTCGTTGCGGCGTGCCAGGCTGAGATCGTGGATCGTCGCCATCAGCCGCCGCTCGCCGTCGACGAGCTTCTCCTGGTGCTGCTTGATCAGCGTGATGTCGGTCCCGATCGACACGGTGCCGCCGTCACGGGTCTTCAGCTCGTTCACCTGCAGCCATCGACCGTCGGCCAGCCGCCGTTCGAACGTCGCCGCGCCGCGCGGCCCGTTGGCGTTGGCGAGCCGCTGCCGCGACGCGATCGTCTTGACGCGGCTTTCCAGCACCTCGCGACAGATTCCGGGAGCCGCATCGTTTTCCGTCAAGCCGTAGTCCTGAAGATATTTCGTGTTGCACATCACCAGCCGGCCGGCGGCGTCCCACAGCACGAAGGATTCGCTGACGCTCTCGATCGCGGTGCGCAGCCTCTGGTCGGCGGCTTCGGAGCGGGCGGCGAGGTGCCGCTGCTCGGTGACGTCGACGGCGATGCCGATGAGCTGGATGT
>JAEYVN010000077.1 GCA_023431725.1 Pseudomonadota bacterium | reverse complement strand
TCGGATTGACAGGGATGAGAATCGTATCCTTCGACTGGCATTCGCGCACCAGCGGCGTCATGGTCGGATTGCCCGAATAGCCACCATCCCAATAGGCCTCACCATCGATCTGGACCGCCTGAAAGAGCGTCGGAAGACAAGCAGAGGCCAACAACACATCCGGCGTCACTTCTGCATTGCGAAAAACGCGCACGCGGCCGGTTCGCACGTTGGTTGCGCTGATGAACAGTTTAATCGGCGCCTGTTTGATCCGTTCGAAATTGATCAGCTTTTCAAGAATACTACGCAAGGGATGGGAGCCGCCGGGATTGAGATCGTAAGGCGAGAACAATCGCGACATCATATCCATGGTGATGAAAAGCGGCGAATTGTCGAGTGTCCAGCGACCAAGAAGCTTGTCGAGCGGGCTACGCTGGAACGGACTGAAGCGCGCCGCTTCGGATACATGGCGCCAGTATCGCTCAAGCGCGGTGCGCGCTCCTTCAGCACCGCCTTCGGCATATCCATCAGCCAATAGAGCGGCGTTCATGGCGCCGGCAGAAGTACCAGAAATTCCATCTATTTGAAGCCACGGTTCTTCTAGGAGCCGATCCAGCACGCCCCAGGTGAACGCGCCATGAGCCCCACCGCCCTGGAGCGCGAAGTCGACCAGCACGCCCTCGCGCGCCGGATGAAGAGAATTCGAGAGAACTTCGTCGTTCATGAATAGACAACAGCCTCAACATGTTGCATTGCGTCAGAAGCGCAATCGCGTTGAGAAAAAAACTAAACAGAGAAATACCGCTGATTTTTCCCTGCAAATTCAAGGCAATTACCCGATGTCAACTCAACGGTGAGACAGCATTGTTGTTATGAGCATCTTGACATTGCCAGCCCGTCAATACCGAAATTACCAACACCATAGTCATGCATCGACGGCGATTGATCACGATCAAAGACAATCCTGTCATTGCATCGCAAGAGAGACCACTTTTTCATTAAACAAGGCGCATCAAACTTCACAAAAGACCATTGTATTTCCAAGAGCAAAACAATCACTCTTTGACTTATGGTCTTCTGGGATTAGGCTATCTCCACCTTAATCGACAATCACACTCGCCTTCCGGTCAGCATCATCCTTATGGTGTCTCCAGAAAATATTCGAGAGGATAATTTATCTAAAAAGGAAGCATCGATGTTGTCAGTGTCCGATATCGCTTCAGATTACATCTCGACCGGCCACTTACCCGAATCTGAGCATGTCCAGAAACTGGTGGACGATGCTCACCATCGCTTCAAATCAAACAGCGACGGCGAGAACTCGCAAGTCTATCCGGCACTGGCAAGAATACCGAGCAACCTGTTCGGAATTTGCATTGTCGGCACCAGCGGCAGCATCTATTCCGCCGGTGAGACTGAATATGAATTCTCGATCATGAGCGTTTCGAAGCCCTTCATCTTCGCTCTCATTTGCCAGCAAATAGGACCCGAGGAAGCTCGCGCTAAACTCGGCGCGAACGCAACAGGCTTTGCCTTCAATTCGGTCGCTGGCATCGAACGCATGCCTGATGGCCGCACGAATCCGATGGTCAATGCCGGCGCGATCGCGACAACAAGCCTTGTGCCGGGCACAACCGTCGAGGAAAAATGGAAATACATTCACAGTGGCTTGTCGAAATTCGCCGGGCGCAAGTTGCCGATGAATGACGAGGTCCTGAATTCGGCATCGGAGACGAATTTTCGGAATCGGAGCATCGCACAGTTTCTCCTCAGCGTGAATCGAATCTACTGCGAGCCAATGGAGGCGGTCGATCTCTACACCCGACAATGCTCCCTCAATGTCAGCGCCAAGGACCTCGCAGTCATGGGCGCGACCCTCGCCGATGGCGGCGTCAATCCGGTGACCAAAGAACGTGTGGTCGATGCGGCTGTCTGCCACTATGCGCTTGCCGTCATGGCGACCGCCGGTCTCTACGAAACGTCGGGCGACTGGCTCTTCGACATCGGCCTGCCGGGCAAGAGCGGCATCGGCGGCGGTATCGTCACCGTATCACCAGGAAAGGGTGGCCTCGGCACATTCGCTCCGCCGCTCGACAGCGCCGGCAATAGCGTCAAGGGCCAGCTCGCAGCCAAGTATCTCTCGCAACGGCTGGGAATGGATCTCTTCGTATCGCAGCCTGAGGCGTAGATTTTTGCACGATGATTTTTGCGGCTGAGGAAAGCCGCGGCGAGTACAAACAGAACAGGGGCGAAGCGTCATGACAACGGCAGCCGTCACAGATCATCCCGCCGCAGAAGTCAGAGAATCATGGGTGCCGATGATCGCCATCGCACTTGGTCAGATGATCATGTCGTTCAACGTGGCGTCCCTGCCCGTTGCACTGAGCGGCATGGTAAAGAGCTTCAATGTGCCACCGACCACTGTCGCGACCGGCATCGTGGCCTATTCGATGCTTGTCGCGGGTTTCGTCATGCTCGGCGCCAAGCTGGTCCAGCGTTACGGCGCCGCCCGCGTTTTCCGCGTCGCTGTCATCGTGTTCGGCATCGGGCAGACGTTGATGACATTCAGTCCGAACGCGACGCTGATGATCGTGGCGCAGGCGCTCACCGGCGCAGCCGCATCTGTGATCGTACCCGCGCTCGTGGCACTGATCGCCGAAAACTACAGTGGACGGCAGCAGGCCACCGCAGTGGGCGCTCTGGGGTCCGCGCGTGCGCTGGCTGGCGTGCTCGCTTTTGTTATTGGTGGCGTGCTCGGTACATTTATCGGCTGGCGTCCGGCCTTCGGCATTCTGATCGTTGTTGCGGCACTTGTTTTCCTCCTCAGTTTCAGACTCAAGACGACCGATGGCAGGCCGGAGGTCAAGATCGACATGACGGGTGTCGTTCTTGCCGCGGCATCCATCATTCTTATCAGTTTCGGCTTCAACAACCTGAACGGGTGGGGGCTTGCCCTGGCGACAGCGAACGCACCGTTCAACCTGCTTGGATTTTCACCTGCGCCGCTCTTTATCGTGGTGGGTATCGTCCTTGGTCAGGCCTTCCTGATGTGGACACACCGGCGTCAGGCCGCGGGCAGGACCCCGCTCCTCGCTCTCGACGTGATCGATTCACCGCAGGAGCGGGCTGCCGTCTATGCCTTGTTCTGTGTGGTGGCCCTGGAAGCGGCCCTGAACTTCTCGGTGCCGCTGTATATCCAGATCGTGCAGGGACAATCGCCCCTCGCGACGGCCGTCGCCATGATGCCGTTCAACCTCACCGTGTTCTTCACAGCGATGCTGGTTGTCCGATTCTATTCGCGGCTGACGCCGCGGCAGATTGGCATTTATGGCTTCATCCTCTGCACACTGGGCCTGCTGTGGCTCGCTTTCGTCGTGCGCAATGACTGGAGTGCCGTCCCCGTCCTCTTTGGGCTTGTGACATTCGGCATCGGCCAGGGAGCGCTGGTGACGTTGCTGTTCAACGTGCTGGTTACCGCTTCCCCCAAGGAGCTTGCGGGCGACGTCGGCTCGCTGCGCGGCACCACCCAAAATCTTGCTGCGGCTGTCGGGACGGCGGTGGCGGGCGCACTCCTGGTCGGACTGCTCAGTTCGATCATGATAGCCGCTATTAATGCCAGCCCGAAGCTGACACCAGAACTTCAGGCCCAGGTCAATCTCGACAACATCAATTTCATCAGCAATGACCGGCTGCACACCGTTCTTTCGCAGACCAACGCGACGCCTGCGCAAGTGACCGAAGCAGTCCGCGTCAATACGGAAGCGCGTCTGCGCGCGCTCAAGTTCGGCCTGCTCATCATGGCCGGCATTGCCATGCTGGCAATCTTCCCGGCCGCTCGATTGCCGAACTACATTCCCGGTGAAATCCCCGATCCCTCAAGGCCGCAAAGAACGACCAGAGGACTGAACGCACCAAACTAACGGCCGGGCTCGAACTGCCAACGGCCGCCGCGAAAGACCAGAGCTGGGTCGCCGCGGCGGCTTCTGGCCCGATCGGGCTCCCATCGTCCGGGCGACCAGACATATCGTGCCTTGCCCCAGTCCCAGATCCAGCGGCCCTCAAGCCATGTGTAACCTGGCCTCGGTCGCGGCCGCTCATGCGCATGGGCAGGCAATGGCGGGCGCTCGGGCCTGCTTGAACGCGCCGGACGCGTTTGCGCATCGGCCTCGACTGTAGTCCCGAATGTCGAAAGCCCGATCACTCCTGCAGCCATTACAAGGACCGTCACAAATCTTCGTAAGGGCATCACTTTCCTCGAACTGCAACATTGGCACCGCGGCATGACAATGCGCGGAACGCCAAGTTTAAGACAGTCACGTTGTATTCAGCAATGATCGGGATAACATACGCGATCGCTTGCTCGTGGAAACACGAGCACTGCGAATTTTCAACAGTACGATCGGCCGGCTCCGTCTGCCATTGTCAGTGTAAAGCCTTAGAACCACGCCATGCAAAATCGCCTCTTTCGAATAGCGCGAACAAGCATGGTCGCCCTCGTTGCGGCTTTAGTGGCCCTGCTGGCCTTCCGGATCTACCAGACCGAGCGCGGTGCGCCGCTTGAGAGATGGCATATCTACCAGCCGGAAGAAATGACCGTCAAAGCGCTCGATAAGGCGGACTGGCAGCAATATCTGGCGAAGGAAGAGGCCATCTTCGACGACCTGCGGCGCGAGGTATCGCAGAAATTGAGCGCCGATGAACGTGTGCCGATCAATCGCTTCTTTGACGGCAGCCCCGTTTATCCGGCGCGCTTTGCACAGGACTTCAACCGCTCATTCGTGCGTGAACCTGACGGCACGCCCGTCGGTGCTGCCGTCCTCCTGCATGGGTTGACGGACTCGCCCTACAGCCAGCGCCATATTGCCGAGTTTTACAAGGAGCACGGGTTTATCGCCATTGTGCCGAGACTGCCGGCGCATGGCACGGTGCCCGCGGCCCTGACCGAAGTTGACTGGGAAGACTGGCTCGCAGCTACGCGCCTAGCCGTCCGCGAAGCACGCAAGCGCGCCGGCCCCAAGGCTCCGCTTCATCTCGTCGGCTTTTCCAATGGCGGCGCACTTGCCTTGAAATACGCGCTGGACGCTTTGGGCGATGAAAAGCTGCATCGGCCCGATCGCATCGTCCTTATCTCGCCAATGGTCGGCATCACGCAATTCGCGCGCTTCGCGGGACTCGCTGGCCTGCCCGCCCTTCTGCCAGCGTTCGCGAAAGCAGCCTGGCTCGGCATCGTGCCGGAATTCAATCCCTTCAAATACAACTCGTTTCCCGTCAACGGCGCCAGGCAGTCACACCGCCTGACCCAAGCCCTTCAAGCGCGGATCGCCCACTATGCCAGCGAAGATCGATTGTCCGAACTGCCGCCGATCATCACGTTCCAGTCGGTAATGGATTTCACCGTCAGCACACGCGCCATCGTGAGTGCTCTCTATGCTCACCTGCCGGATAACGGCAGCGAGCTTGTCCTGTTCGACATCAACCGGACCGTGAAATTCGGTCCGCTGCTTCGCAACAGTGCCGACACTGCGCTGGCGCGAATTCTGCCCGGCGGTCCCCAGCGCTATCGCATGACCATCATTGCCAATTCGGACGATTCACAGGACGAGGTCGTCGAACGGACCATCGCTCCGGGCACGACCACGGAGCAGACGCGACCGTTGGGGCTTTCCTATCCACCGGGGTTTTATTCCCTGTCCCATGTCGCGCTGCCATTTCCGATGAGTGACTCACTCTATGGCCTGACGCCGAAGTCCCCGACCGAATTCGGCATAAGCCTCGGGACTCTTGCGCCCCGGGGAGAACGGAATGTGCTGATGGCGAGCCTCGATTCGCTGTTGCGCGCGTCCTCAAATCCATTCTTCCCTTATCTCTTGCAGCGCGTTGGCGAAAGCATCGGCGACAGCGAAAAGAGAAAGCAGGATTGACCTTTATCAGGGCGAACCGAACCGCTCCGTCAAACCGGTCCGCTTGATATCGTCGCTATTCCGCTTCGCGCTTGACCGGCGGTGCCGCCGTTCGTGACTCGAACGGCTTGTACGTCAGCACCAGGTCGCAGCGAAGGCAGGTGAATGTATCGTAAATACGCGCAAGGGACTGCGATCGCTCAGCCTGCATTGTGATCCGGCAGCGGGGGCACATCCTCAATGGCGGCAACTCTTGATTCATCCAGAAAACCTGCATGCATTCAGCAAGAGGTGCCTTGATCAATATCAAGGCTACGAAGACGTCAGGCCGTTTTGGACCAGCAGGGTCATCCGAACCAGTTCGGACAGACTTCCGGCCTGCATCTTCGTCATGACATTGGCACGGTAGACCTCGACGGTGCGCGGGCTGATGCCAAGGTCGTAAGCAATGGTTTTATTCGGCAAGCCGGCAACAAGGCCGTCCAGCACCTGTCGCTCACGCTGCGTCAGGCGTTCCAGCCTTTCCTCGATCTGCTTCTGATGACCAGCCCGCTGCCCTTCAGCCCGCCTGTTCTGGAGCGCTGTTCGCACCGCCGCAATAACGCGCCCGTCATCAAACGGCTTTTCCAGAAAGTCGGCCGCCCCTGCCTTCATCGCCTCGACCGCCAATTGAATGTCGCCATGACCGGTGATGACGATGACTGGCAGCGAAAACGAGGTCTTCCGCAAATGCCGCAGCAGGTCGAGGCCACTCATGTCGGGCATGCGCATGTCCGTAATGACGCACCCCCTGGGGGCGTTCGCGAGCGTATCGACGAAATGCCTGGCCGACGGATAGGTCGCGACCTCGAACGCCTCGATCCGCAGCAAAAACGCCAGCGAATCGCGAACCGCCTCATCATCATCGATGATATGAACGATGCTGGCGTCACTCATCGCGAAAAGCCACGCCAATTGCCGATTCGGGGCGAAAACGGGATCATGCTTCGCCGACCAAGATCGACGGCCCGCCCGGCACCGAAATATCGGACCGCAGTTCCCAGCCGCGATCGAAAACGGACGATCCGCGAGATAAACAAGGCGGCCAGAAGTGCCGTAACCGCATGGACCGCAGGGGTCGGAGGAACGGCGCCTCGGGCTATCTCGGCCAATTCCATAAGCAATTCCAATAACCTCGCACGTCTCGCAGAGACTGCCACCAATCGACTACGGGATTTCCCTTAGGTGAAATATCCGAATTTTCTCTCGCCTGCATGCTCCGTATCACGGAACCAGCCTAATTTCAGGAGGTCCACATGCAAGCGCAGCCTACCCCTCGGTCCCCGGTTTGCCATTATCCACACAATCGGACGACCCATGCGATATTCGGGTCTGCTGAGCTTGTCGGTGTTCCGATGTCTTTTGCGAAAGAAGCCGAAATATACGGTGAGAACGAACCCGCAGAATATGTCTACAAGGTTCTGACCGGCACCGTTCGAGTCTGCAAAGTCCTGCAAGATGGCCGCCGGCAGATCGAGGCCTTCTATTTCGCCGGCGATGTGTTCGGGCTGGAATTCGGCAACGAACATACCTCATCGGCCGAGGCTGTTTCGTCAGCGACCGTGGCGATCGTCAAACGCTCGACCCTGCTCGCAAATGCGGCCCGTGATACCGACGTCTCGAGCCAGCTTTGGGCATACACGGCCAGCGAGCTCGAACAGGCGCGCCGTCATGCCATGCTCCTGGTCAAGACCGCCCAGGAGCGTGTCGCTTCCTTCCTGATCGAAATCTCGAAGCAGCGCGCGGGTGGCCCCGTTGAACTGCCGATGTCCCGACAGGACATTGCTGATTATCTCGGGCTGACCATTGAAACGGTGTCTCGCACGCTCACTCAGCTTCAGAAGACCTCCACAATCGAATTCGCGACGTCGCGCCGGATGATTTTGCGTAACAAGGAAGCGCTGATCAATCTGGACTCCTGAACACACCGGAGCAAGAAGGTCATCTAGACCCCGATCGACGATCGCGAAATCATCCAAGCAAAAACCACGATGTTATCGCATCGTGGTTTTTCGTATGCGGCAATGTCACGGTGCACCCGTGACAACCCTGGATATGCTGCTAGTCCAGGCCACGCTCGGCTAGAGCGTTTTCAGAAAGGCGATCAAGTCTCTCACCTGCCCGATGTCGAACCGAAATTCAGGCATCGTCGGGTGCCCGGTCACCAGCCCCTCTGCCAAGGCTTCCTCCAGCTGTTCGACCGGGTACTTGTTCTGCAACTCCCGGAACGGCGGCGCGATTGCCAGCGGACTTGGACTGACCTTGTCGATGGAATGACACTTGGCGCAATAAGTGCGCGCAATGGCCGTTCCACGCTGCACACTTTGCGCGACCGCGGGCGTCGACGCGGCGAGAAGCGCTACCCCGACGCCTGCGCCGAAGAGAGCAGCAAAGGCAATACCGGCCCCGCTCTCGCGCCGTGTTCTCAGTGACATTTCATCAAGCCCGAGGCTTCGATCGTCTGATGGTTCGGGCAGTATTCAGGCCAGCTCGCGGCCTTGGGCTTGTCCTCGATCTCGTGCGCGCATTGCGACTTCTTTTCACAGAGAGAACAACAACGCTGCATGTCGCGGAGCACCATCGGGTCCACTTCCTTCACGTCGATGCCTGCTTGGGCCAGACGCCGATAGAGAAGTTCCGCCGACTCGCCCGATGTCTTGGCCAGTTCGAGAAGATCGCCGAATGTCAAACCGGCATCGTGAACGATGCGCTCCAATTCCACGTCCCCGATCGCATGAAGCTCCGCCATCGCCGCACGCCTCTTGCGATAGCGAGTCCAAGCCTGGCTCAGTGAGCTGAAAATTCCTGATTGCATTGCTGATTGCGTAGCCATGGGGAACCTCCTGTTGTCGTCACCATGACAGGTTTGAGCAACTCGCCCTTGAGATGTATCAAACCATGAGCAGCATTTCCGACAGCCGTTGACCTTGGCAACGTCAGACCGTGCAGTCTGCGCCATCTGAAACGCAGCGCTTGTTCTCGCCCATGACCTTCGTCTCCATGCTCATCGCGCGATGGCTCACACAGCCGACTACGCATTTCAGGCCGGGTTGTTCGCGATCGGCAGTGGGGTCACAGCTTTGCCGTCGTCGAACACTAACTGCGATCCGCCGCCCCGCTCCGCTGACAACTGATCAAGCCGAACTAGGGCGCATGAGCGTCCCTGTGTACCTTCTGTCGATGGCGCTTGAGCTTGGTCTCACCGGGCTGTTTGCCTTTCTATGATTGCTGCGGTCGGGCCAATATGAGGATCTCAAGGGGCGGCGGCTCTCCGTGTGCTCAAGAACGATGATTGCCACCGGGGAGATCCGGATCAGCAAACCAGACAACCAGCGCAAACCTTTGATATAAATAGATCTTTTTTAAATCCAGCTCATCTTCGGCCGCCTTGCGACATGGCAGCGCAGGTGTCAGCCTACGCGCAAATTTGGGGCGGATAAGACGACATCGCCCACTCGCTCCCCGTCGCTCGCCGACATACAAGGAAAACACCAAGGAATAAGCACGGCAGGTATGGTGTACCCCGTTGCGACGC
>JAEYVN010000217.1 GCA_023431725.1 Pseudomonadota bacterium | reverse complement strand
TGATGCGGGCGGCAAATTCTTCGACCGTCTGCTTCATGACATCGCGATCGAGGTCGAACGCCAACACGACCTCGAAGCCGGCGGTGTTGAGCAATTGCGACACCGCCTGGGCGTCGTTGCCCGCATTTTTGAGCCGCTTGCTGTTCAGGTAATTCGAATTACCGATCACCAGCGCCATGCGGTTTTCGTTGATCGCAGCGGTGCGCGCGGCAACGGCGCCTTCCAGGGCGGCGGTACGGACCTGCGCGCTGGCCGGCCCCATCAGGAGGACGGCAGAAGCGGCGGCAGCAACGACGAGAGAAGCAAATCCCTTCCGAAACATGATGTCCTCCATCGGCAAGGCCCATTGCCGTGAAGGTTGGTCGCATCCCGACCTGTGGCGGTTCACGCCACCACGATGGGACGCGTCTCATGATCGCCCATGGCGGGGTCGGCCATTGGCCTAGTCGCTGCAAGACCCTGCACTTTCCAGAGGGTTTGCTGCTTATGCCGATGCGCTAGGCCGGGCCGAGAGTTCGCCGTGCCACCGCGCCACATGGGTCAGCTCGGCCGGAAGCTGCAGTTTCGCCGCCCGCAGGAAATCCACGGCCACCAGCCCGGTGATATCCGCGACGGAATAGGTATCCCCTGCCGCATAGCGCCGGGTCGCCAATTCGCGATCGAGCAATGCCAGGAAATCAAAAACCCGCGGCTTGTTGGCCTCACCCCAGTCGCCGACCTGCGGGATTTCGGAAGCCTTCATGCCGGGATGCAGGTGCCGGAACACCTGCTGGATGGCCTGCAGCAGGTGCAGTTCGATGCGCCGCTGCCACATCTCGATTAGGGCCGTCTCCAGCGGCTGGCGCCCGAACAAAGCCGGCTCGGGGTGCAGAGCCTCAAAATACCGGCAGATGGCAATGGATTCAGTAATGATCGTCCCGTCGTCGAGTTCGAGCGCCGGCACGCGCTGCAACGGATTGAGCGCCGTGTAGCGCTCCGACTTGTGCTGCATCGCGCCGAGATCCACGGGCTCGACCGGGACTGCGATGCCTTTCTCGCTCAGGAAAATCCGGACGCGGCGCGGATTGGGAGCGCGACCACCATCATAGAGCTTCACCGAACCTCCCTGAACCTGTGGATTTTAAGGGATCCATTAAGGTTGCCCTTAAGGTTTTTGCGCGAATTTGGCCAGGATTTTCGGGACGGGCGAATGACCATCAATACCGCGAGCGACCAACGCGAGGAGGCTGCCGCTAAACGGCGCCGCGTTGCGACGCAGCGTGTCCGCGATGCCCGCGACCGCCTGACCTCCAGCACCGGCACGCGTCCGGCATTCGACTACGAACTGATGCGCATGTTTGCGCAGAACCGGCTGTCCGCCTCGCTGGTCGTTCTCCTGCTGGTCATCACGGTTGGCTTCCTGTCCGGCCTCTGGACCGGCGCCACAAAGGCGGCGATCTGGACCGTATGCGTCCTGGTGATCCACGCCGTCATCGTCACCAAGTGCCGGCAATTCCTGGCCACGCCTGAGGCCGAGATCAACATCAAGCTATGGCGTATCCGCTTCGTTACCCTTGATCTGCTCTTCGGCCTGGCCTGGATGTTCAATCTGGTGCAGCCGATCGGCGTGGTCGAAGGCACCGGCACGTTCATGCTGTTCGTGATGCTGCTGGTGGTCGCCGTATCCAGCATGCTGGCCTTCAGCGTGCCGATCGCCGTCTTCGCAGGAACCTTGCCGGTGACCTGCGCAGTCGCCCTGAATTTCCTGCTCAAGGGCACCCTGCACGAATACATTCTCGCCGCCATGGCGCTGGCCGCTGAGGGCTATTTCCTGCTGCTCGCGCATCGCCTGTATTCGTCGGCCCTTCAGACGCTGCAGGCGCGCGCCGAAAAGGACATGCTGATCGGCGAACTCGAACAGGCCAAGATCATTTCCGACGAAGCCCGTCATCGCGCAGAAGCAGCCAACATTTCCAAGTCCCGCTTCCTGGCGCAGATGAGCCATGAACTGCGCACGCCCCTGAACGCCATTCTCGGCTTCTCCGAAGTCATGAAGAACGAAATCTTCGGCGCGCATACCGTGTCCGCATACAAGGACTATTCCAACGACATTCACGATTCCGGTCAGCATCTGCTTGGTCTGATCAATGAAATCCTCGACCTGTCGCGCATCGAGGCTGGCCGCTACGAACTGAACGAAGAAGCCGTATCGCTGATCGGCGTGGTGGAGGATTGCCATCATCTGGTGAAGCTGCGCGCCAGAAACCGGCTGATCACAATCCATGAGAACTTCGAGCCCGATCTGCCACGCGTATGGGCCGATGAACGGGCGCTGCGCCAGATCGCGCTCAATCTCTTGTCGAACGCGATCAAGTTCACGCCGCAGGGTGGCGAGATCTGGGTGAAGGTTGGATGGACCGCGTCCGGCGGCCAATATTTCAGCGTCAAGGACACCGGCCCCGGAATTCCTGAAGACGAGATCCCTGTTGTGCTGGCGTCGTTCGGTCAGGGATCGAACGCGATCAAGTCGGCGGAACAGGGTGCCGGCCTCGGCCTGCCGATCGCAAAGAGCCTCGTCGATCTGCATGGCGGCTCCTTCACGCTGAAATCCAAGTTGCGCGTCGGCACCGAAGTCATCATCGCGATACCACCGGAACGCGTCATGGCGGCGCTGGCCCCGTTGTCGGAGCCCTCCCCGGCTTTGCAGCCTAAAGAGCCAAATCAGACGCCCGATGAGCGCAACACGCGCCGCACACCCGTCGCAACGCGTACAGCGTAGAAGACATTGTCTTTTCCGGATCGCTGCCTATGGTGTCGGCGGACGAGCCAACCGGACCATGACATCCATAGCGACTCCCTGCCTGAAAATTTGCATCATGGAACCGGGCTCAAAATTGTGCCGGGGCTGTGGTCGCACGATCGAAGAGATCGCCAGATGGGGCGCAATGTCCGACAGCGAACGCCGCCGCATCATGGCATTGTTGCCTGATCGAATCGCCGCGGCAGGCAAAGCCGCCGCTGGCGGCACAGTTGAGGAAACGTCACTTGCGTAGCCGGATGCTTTGGCTGCTGTTGGCTGGACTTGGGCTGTCGTTGCTCATCCTGTTCGTACGCCATGAACAAGGAACGATCGGCGGCCTCACCACCGACGACTTCGCCTCACTGACGGTCAAGATCGCGTTTCTAGTTTTCCTCGGCGGCAGTGTTCTGGTGATCTTCCGCGAGCGTTTCGAGAAAGCCGTTCAGGCTGTGCTGTTCTGGCTCGTGCTTGGTCTCGTGCTTGCGCTCGGCTATACCTACCGGTTCGAATTGCGCACCGTGTATGACCGCGTGATGGCCGAGATGATTCCGGGACGCGCGGCCACGGCGGGACGCATCGTCGAGATCGCCCGCGGACGTGTTGGCGAATTCAATGTCACAACGCATGTGAACGGCGGCGCCATTCCGATGGTGCTCGATACCGGTGCCAGCGCGGTCGTCCTTACACAGGAAGCAGCGAAGGCAGCGGGTCTGCCCCTTGAGGTGCTGAGCTACAACGTGATTGTCGACACCGCGAACGGCCGCACGAGGGCAGCCTCTGTCACGCTCGATCGGGTCGGCGTCGGTGGATTGGTCGAGCGCTCAGTCCCCGCGCTCATTGCACAACCGGGCCAATTGCGCACCAGCCTGCTCGGCATGAGCTTCCTGAACCGGCTGGAGAGCTGGGAAGTGCGCGGCGACAAGCTGATCATGCGCGGCTATCCCTGACGGACGGCGCCGGCCTACAGCAAGCCGACGATGAAGCGCACGGCGATCAGCAACAGGAAAATTCCGAACGCGATTTCGAGATGCCGGCGTGCCATGCGGTGCGCAATCGCCGCGCCATATGGCGCAAAATACGCGCTTGCCGGGCTCATCAACGCAAAGCCGATCAGCGAAACATAGCCGAGCGACAACGGTGGCATGAGATCCTGATGCGGCAATCCGGCGATGATGAAGCCGATGGTCCCGACAATCGAAATG
>JAEYVN010000069.1 GCA_023431725.1 Pseudomonadota bacterium | reverse complement strand
TGTTGCCGCTCAGTATCAGCGGAGCGGGTGATGCCATCGCTGCGCTGTTCTTCGCGCACCTGCTGCGTGGCTTACCGGCTGCAGAAGCCCTGGCGAAGGCCGGTTCCTCGGTCTTCGGGGTGTTGCGCATGACCGCGGAACGGGGCGCCCATGAAATCCTCATTGTCGAGGCGCAGGAGGAGTTCGTCACGCCATCGACGTTGTTCGAACCGGTGAAGCTCTGACGCTTTTTTACCTCCCCTGAAAGGGGAGGTTGGCCACGCTTGTGAAGCAAGGGTGGTCGGGTGGGGGGCTGTCTTGTATGAGACCCGCACCCCGACCTTTCCCCTTTCAGGGGGAGGGAGTCCGCAAGCACTGTGGGAACAGCATGCGTCGTCGTTTCGTCACCCTCGATGTGTTCACCGAGAAGCGCTTCACCGGCAATCCGCTGGCGGTGGTGCTGGAATCCGACGGACTGGAAAAGTCGGACATGCAGGCAATCGCGCGCGAGTTCAATCTCGCAGAAACAGTGTTCGTGATGCAGCCGGCTGCTGCGGAGCATCGCGCCATGCTGCGCATCTTCACACCGACGACCGAACTCCCCTTCGCCGGGCATCCCACCGTCGGGACTGCCGTACTGCTTGGTTGCATGAGCGGATACAATCTCGGTGCACACGACATCGTGCTCGAGGAAACGGTCGGCCTTGTTCGCTGCACCGTGGAACCGAAGGGCCGCGAGCATGGCCATGCCAGCTTCGTGTTGCCGCGCTTGCCGGAAAAGCTCGACGGTGCGCCGGTCGCAGACGCAGCGATGCTCGCGTTGGGTTTGAGCCCGGGCGATATCGGCTTCGGCGAGCCATCGGCATGGTCGGCCGGCGTGCCGGTGAATTTCGTGCCGGTGCGCGATCTCGAAACGATCGGGCGCGCTGCGCCGGATGCGGCGCGCTTCGATGCGGCATTCGGCAAGCATGGCCGCAGCGTCGCCTTTCTCTATTGCGGCGAGACCAGCGACAATGGCCACCATTTCCATGCCCGCATGTTTGCGCCGAAACTCGGGATACAGGAAGATCCGGCAACCGGCGCGGCCGCGGCGGCATTTGCCGGACTTGTCGCCGAAACGACGCGGCCGGACGACGGCACGCATCGCTTTGTGATCGAGCAGGGCTATGAGATGGGGCGGCCGAGCCAGATCGAACTCGCCATGACGATCGAAGACAGCGTGCTGACGCGCGCCACGATCGGCGGATCCGCAATCATTGTCAGTGATGGAACGATCGAGGCCTGATGTGGGGTCATCGCAGGACGTGATCCGCATCGAGACGCTCGATCTGTCCTTGGGCAGCTACGACTGGTCTTTCGCGCACGATCGCCGGGCGGAGATCGCGGCGCATTTCCAGGCGGCGCAGCAGAAAAAGCCGGCTTTGTGGAATGGGCGCGTGCTGCTGATGCACGAGCGCGCGATCGACGGCACGACGCTGCGCGGTCGATATTTCGAAACGGACTTTGCCAACTTCATGGCGCTGCGCGATTTTGGCTTTCCCGATCCGTCGGTCGCCAATTGCTTCGCGCTCGGCGTGCTGCAAGGCTCGGACGGAGGCTACGTGCTCGGCGTGATGGGCGGGCACACCATGAACGGCGGCAAGATCTATTTTCCCGGCGGTACGCCGGACCCGCACGACATTGCCGGAACGCGGGTCGATCTCGAAGCCAGCGTGCGGCGCGAGGTAGAAGAGGAAACCGGCCTTGCGCCATCGCATTTCGATATCGATGCCGGCTGGCATTGCGTGCCGGGGCAATCCCTGATCGCGTTGCTCAAGCCGATGCGGGCGCGCGAGCCGGCCGATCGGCTTCGCACGCGGATCATGGATCATATCGCCAGTGAGGCCGAACCGGAGCTTGCCGGCGCTGTTATCGTGCGAGGTCTTGCCGATCTCAGCGATGAAATGCCCGCTTTCGTCCAGACATTTTTCCGTGCGATTTATTCCTGAAATGACGAGGCGGCGCCGCGGCGTCCGTGAGCATGGGGCGAAGACATGAAGCTTGGAAAGCTCGCCGACCGGTTCCGTATCGACAACCCCGAAACGTTCTCACTGTCCGATATCGATCCGGGCGACACCGCCGGCCTCGACATCAACAAGACCGAAGCCAGGGAGATGCTGCAGGAGAGCATCAAGCGCCTCACGCAATTGCAGGAGATGCTTTACGCGCAGGATCGATGGGCCGTCCTGGCGATCTTCCAGGCTATGGATGCGGCCGGCAAGGACAGCGCGATCGAGCATGTGATGTCGGGCGTCAACCCGCAGGGCTGCCAGGTCTATTCATTCAAGGCGCCGACGTCGCACGAACTCGATCACGACTTCATGTGGCGCACGACCATCGCGACGCCGGAGCGTGGGCGCATCGGCATCTTCAATCGCTCCTATTACGAGGAAGTGCTGGTGGCGCGGGTGCATCCGAACATCCTTGCGCGGCAGAAGCTGCCGCCGAAACTGGTCGGCAAGGATCTCTGGAAAGAACGGTTCGAGGATATCCGCGCGTTCGAGAAATATCAGGCGCGCAACGGCATGCTGATCATGAAGTTCTTCCTGCATGTCTCCAAGGAGGAGCAGGCGAAACGCCTGGTGGAGCGCATCGACGATCCGGACAAGAACTGGAAGTTCGATATGGGCGATCTCGCCGAGCGCGAGCACTGGGCCGACTACATGCGGTTCTACGAGGAGATGATCCGCGAAACCTCGCGGCCGCATGCGCCCTGGTTCGCGGTGCCGGCCGACAAGAAATGGTTCACGCGCCTGGTCGTCGCCTCGGCCATCGTCGAGGGCATGGAGGGCCTGGGTCTGCATTATCCGGACGTCAACGAGGCCGCCCGCGCGGAGTTGCAGGCGGTGCGGGGGCTATTGGCATCGGGAAAGAACGGCGGCAAGCGCGACAAGTGAGGGCAGATCAGGGGCGATGCGCCGGAGCCTCACATGGCGTCAAATGAGGTTCGCGGAACCCGCCGGGTCTTGCGGAAAGGACCGAAGGTCCGCTAGAAGGCAACTCTAAGCCTCGGGGTTAACGCCGGATTTACCGCGCTGGGCCACCTTGAATGGCAGGATTTTGAGGGTTTTTGGCAGATGTCACAGCGCTTCGACATGCGCGCGACGGAACGGGGGGCGGCGAACGCCCGGCCCGGTGCTGCCCTCGTTCTTGGCGGTCTGCTTCTTCTTAGCTGCCCCTGAGGGCCGGCTGGGCGCGCGCGCCTGGGCACTCAGGGGAGGTTTGGCGAGCAAAACCCCCAATGAGCGCCCGGCAAAGGGCGCATGAAGACGAAGGACTAAAATTTCATGACCACGGCCAATCAGTCCGACAAGGACCGCGTCGTTATCTTCGACACCACCCTGCGCGACGGCGAACAATGCCCCGGCGCCACCATGACCCACGACGAGAAGCTGGAAGTCGCAGCTCTGCTCGATGAGATGGGCGTCGATATCATCGAGGCCGGGTTCCCGATCGCCTCGGAAGGCGATTTCGCTGCCGTCCATGAGATCGCCAAGCTGACCAAGAACGCGGTGGTCTGCGGGCTGTCCCGTGCGGCGCCGAAGGATATCGACCGCTGCGCCGAGGCGATCAAGCCGGCCGCGCGCAAGCGCATCCACACCTTCCTGTCCACCTCGCCTGTGCACATGAAATACAAGCTCCAGAAGGAGCCGCACGAAGTCTACGAGATGGTGATCGCGCAGGTGACGCGCGCCCGCAATCACACCGACGACGTGGAATGGTCGGCCGAGGACGGCACCCGCACCGAGCATGATTTCCTGGTCCGCTGCGTCGAGGCGGCGATCAAGGCCGGCGCCACCACGATCAATATTCCGGACACGGTCGGTTACACGACGCCGGAAGAATACATGGCGCTGTTCCAGATGGTGCGCGAGCGCGTGCCGAATTCCGACAAGGCGGTGTTCTCGGTGCATTGCCATGACGATCTGGGCATGGCGGTGGCCAATTCGCTGGCCGGCGTGATGGGCGGCGCACGGCAGATCGAATGCACCATCAACGGCATCGGCGAGCGTGCCGGCAACGCGGCGCTGGAAGAGGTCGTGATGGCGATCCAGACGCGCAACGACGTGCTGCCGTACTGGACCAATATCGATGCAACGATGCTGACGCGGGCCTCGAAGCTCGTTTCAGCAGCGACCTCCTTCCCGGTCCAATACAACAAGGCGATCGTCGGCCGGAATGCGTTCGCGCATGAATCCGGCATCCACCAGGATGGCATGCTGAAGAATACCCAGACCTACGAGATCATGACGCCGGAGTCTGTCGGCGTGAAGCAGACCTCGCTGGTGATGGGCAAGCATTCCGGCCGCCACGCCTTCGTGCACAAGCTGGAAGAGCTGGGCTACAAGCTGGGTTCGAACCAGCTGGAAGATGCGTTCACGCGGTTCAAGGCTCTGGCCGATCGCAAGAAGCACATCTACGACGAGGACATCGAGGCGCTGGTGGACGAGGAGATCGCCACCGCACAGGATCGCATCAAGCTGACGTCGCTGACGGTGATTGCCGGCACGCGTGGTCCGCAATCGGCGACATTGGAACTCGACATCGACGGCCGGCACCAGACGATCCAGTCGACCGGCAATGGCCCGGTCGATGCGATCTTCAACGCCATCAAGGCGATCGTGCCGCATGAGGCCGTGCTGGAGCTGTATCAGGTCCACGCCGTGACGGAAGGCACCGACGCGCAAGCCGAGGTGTCTGTGCGGCTGGCGCAAGGCGATTATTCGGTGACCTCGCGCGGCGCCGATCCCGATACGCTGGTGGCTTCGGCCAAGGCCTATCTGGGTGCATTGAACAAGCTGATGGCCCGCGGCATCCGCACCCACGCGCAGCACTCGGCGCAGTAGGCTCGCCAGATCGCTGATCTGGTCAACGTTTCAGGACTAAGGGCGCCGGGCTTGGTTTCGGCGCCCTTATTCTTTTGGCCACCGGCGGGAGGACAATGAATTCGGACCGATCCTTGTATGGAGGCTGTCTCAGCGCAATTCACCAAGTGTTGTCGCGGCGGCCATTGCTCGGAGAGCTGAGGAATATCCATCTCGCGCACAGCGACAGTTCGTTCGAACCATCGCGGTTAACGCGCCAATTTTGCCGCAAAGGAGCCGCAAAGTCCGTTGGTTGCTGAAAGATTTCTTGATCGTCTTAACCTTGAACCTTTTCGGTTGAGGGTTGTTCAGCAGCCGCCAATCGTCTATCCCGCATCGCAGCAATCCATAAGAAAAAGTGGAGTTGACTTGATGTG
>JAEYVN010000038.1 GCA_023431725.1 Pseudomonadota bacterium | reverse complement strand
TTTCGCCGGCCAGCGTGACGGTGAAGGGCAATACGGTCGAAGTCCGCATCCGCGAGGGTGCCGATGCCAAGCTGGCGCTGCAGAAGCTGCAGGAATTGTCCCAGCCGCTCGGCGGTCTCCTGCAGGCCACCGGCCAGCGCAGCGTCGACGTGGTCGATGCCGGCAACGGCGTGTTCCGCCTGACCGTGACCGAGCCGGCTTTGGTCGAGCGCATCCGGCAATCGGTCGATCAGTCGATCCAGATCATCGAACGGCGTGTCAACGAACTCGGCACCGTCGAACCGTCGATCCAGCGGCAGGGCGTCGACCGCGTGCTGGTGCAGGTGCCGGGTCTGCAGGATCCGCAGCGGCTCAAGGAATTGCTGGGCAAGACCGCGAAACTGACGTTCCGTATGGTCGATATGACGACCACGCCGGAACAGGCGCTTCAAGGTCGGGTGCCGCCGGATTCCGAACTGCTGTACGGCAGCGCATCCGAAAACAAGCAGCCCTATGTCATCGAGAAGCAGGTGGTCGTCTCGGGTGAAGACCTGGTCGACGCGCAGCCGGGCTTCGATCAGCGCACCAGTGAGCCGATCGTTTCGTTCCGCTTCAACACCAATGGTGCTCGCCGCTTCGCGCAGGCGACCCAGGAAAATGTCGGCCGGCCGTTCGCGATCGTGCTCGACAACGAGGTGATTTCGGCACCGGTCATTCGCGAGCCGATCATCGGTGGCTCGGGCCAGATCTCGGGTAATTTCTCGGTTCAATCGGCCAACGATCTGGCGATCCTGCTGCGCGCCGGCGCGCTGCCGGCCCCGCTGACCATCATCGAGGAGCGGACCGTCGGCGCCGGCCTTGGTCAGGATTCGATCGAAAACGGAATCCGCGCCGCCTGGATCGGCTCATTGGCGGTGATCGTGTTCATGTTCGCGACCTATGGGTTGTTCGGTCTGTTCGCGAATATCGCCGTGGCGTTCAACGTCGCGATGATTCTCGGCATCCTGTCGCTGCTGAATGCGACGCTGACCTTGCCGGGTATCTGCGGCATCGTGCTGACGGTCGGCATCGCGGTCGACTCGAACGTGCTGATCTACGAGCGCATCCGCGAAGAGGTGAGGGCCGGGCGCTCGGCGCTCAACGCCATCGACGCCGGCTTCACGCGTGCCCTGGCGACGATTCTCGACTCCAATATCACCACCTTCATCGCTGCCGCCGTGCTGTTCTATATCGGCACCGGTCCGGTCCGCGGCTTTGCCGTGACGCTGGGCATCGGCATCATCACGACGGTCTTCACCGCCTTCACCCTGACCCGCCTGATGGTGGCGCTATGGGTGCGCTGGTGGCGTCCGCGAACCGTTCCGATCTGACCGAGAAAGCCCGTGCGCATTCCGCTTCTTCGCCTCGTCCCGGACGACACCAAGTTCGACTTCATGCGCTTCCGGCGCATCAGCTTCCCCATATCGGCCGTGCTGTCGATCGTGGCGATGCTGCTGTTCTTCTTCAACGGTCTCAATCTGGGCGTCGACTTCGTCGGCGGCACCCTGATGGAGGTGCAGTCGAAGTCGGGTCCGGCCGATCTGGCGAAAATGCGCTCGACCATGTCGTCGCTCAATCTCGGCGAGATCCAGCTTCAGCAATTCGGCTCGCCGTCCGACGTTCTGATCCGCATTCCGCAGCAGCCAGGGGGTGAAGTCGCCCAGCAGGAGGCGGCGCAGAAGGTGCGGGTCGCGCTCGGCGACGTCGATGTGCGCCGTACGGAAGTGGTCGGGCCGCGCGTTTCGACCGAGTTGCTGGCCTATGGCATGATCGGCCTCCTGGTCGCGATCTGCGGCATCTTTGTCTATCTGTGGTTCCGGTTCGAATGGCAGTTCGCGCTCGGCGCGATGATCGCCAACGTGCACGATCTCGTGCTGACGGTCGGCTTCCTGTCGTTGACGCAGATCGAGTTCGATCTGAACGGCATCGCCGCGCTGATGACGATCCTTGGCTATTCGCTGAACGACACCGTCGTCATCTATGACCGCATTCGCGAGATGCTGCGCCGCTACAAGAAGATGCCGATGGCGGATCTTCTGAACATCTCGGTGAATTCGACCCTGTCGCGTTCGGTCATTACCCACGTGACGGTGACGCTGGCCCTGCTGGCGCTGTATTTCTTCGGCGGTCACGCGATCCACGCCTTCACCGCGACCATGCTGTTCGGCGTGGTGCTGGTCGGCACCTATACGTCGATCTTCATTGCGGCGCCGATCCTGATCTATCTCGGCGTCGGCCTTGGCCGTCAGGATGCCGACGAGCCGTCGCCGTCCAAGTTCGAGGCGGAGACCGCAGCCAAGCCCGCTCCGGCCAAGCCGGCTGCGACCAAGCCTGCTGCTGCGACCAAGCCGGCCGCGGCCAAGCGCTAGGCGTTGACGGATCATCCGACAACGCCGCATTTCCCGCGCCCGGCGCCGATCGATTCCTACGGCAAGGGAGGCTTCCGCTTTGCCGGCATGTCGCATCGCGGCTCGCTGTTGCTGTTGCCGAGCGGCATCTGGGCGTGGCCGGTCACGGTTGCGGCGGACATCACCGCCGACAGTCTGGCGCCGGTGATCGCCGAGGCCGATGCGATCGGCATTCTGCTGATCGGCACCGGCCGTGCGCGCTGGTCCCTGCCGGTCGAACTGATGCAGCTGTTCGCCGCGCACGGAATCTCCGCCGAAACCAGCCAGACCGGTCAGGCGGCCAACACCTACAACATCCTGCTTGACGAGGGCCGCCGCGTCGCCGCTGCCCTGATCGCCGTTGATTGAAGTCGCTCATTCCGTATTCTGCGCGCATGTCGGACACCGCCAAACATTGCGAAAGCCTGGTGCGGGACGCCGACAAGGACCGCTTTCTCGCGACGCTGTTCGCGCCGGCCGAGGCGCGGCCGGATCTGTTCGCGCTCTATGCGTTCGATCTGGAGACCGCCGCCGTCGCCCATCGCGTGCGCGAGCCGATGGCCGGCGAGATCCGGCTGCAATGGTGGCATGACGCGATCACCGGCAAGACGCCGGCGGACGGTCATCCGGTGGCCGAAGCCTTGCTCGGCGTCGTGACGCGCCATGTCATTCCCGTCGGGCTCGCGCTCGGCGTGATCGAGGGCCGGCAGCGCGCGCTCTATCCGGACTTCGTTCCGGGCGAAGGCGAATTCGAACTGCTGGCTTCCGAAACCGCCGGTGCGATCTATCAGATGGCGGCGCATATCCTCGCCGGGGCGGCGACGGAAGCGACCAAACTGGCCAGCCACCACGCCGGCGTCGCGACCATGGCCGTGCAGGCGAGCGACGAGATGCAGTTCGATGGCTCAGCGCTAGCGCAGCGTCATCTCGAAGCGACCAGGGCGTTGCTTCCGGCGCTGCCGATCCGCGCCTTGCCGGCCTTTCTGCCGCTTGCGCTCGTGGCCCATGATCGTGCGCAGCTTTCGCAATGGCGCAAGCAATGGATTCTCTGGCGCGCGGCGAAGAAGCTCGGGGACTGGCTCTAAAGGATCAGAACGCGAACCGGTCGCGCAGGTTCTGCCGGCCGGCGACGATGCGCGACACCACTTCCTTGTCGGTCTCGTTGGCGATCAGCGGATCGATCAGGTCGATCTGGTTCATGGCCACGAGCTGCAGGATGTCGGTGCGGATGTCGCCGCCACCATTGCGCGGCAGGCGGTCGACGACCTGCAGGCGCTCGGGCGCGGCGGCGCCTCCGGACTCCTCGCCGAGGAATGCCAGGAGATCGCTTTCGGCAATCGCCTCGGCCTCGACATAGGCATAGAGGCCGGTGCCGGTGCGCCGATCCGGGAAGGCGACGATGACGGCGTCGCGGACGTCTGGATGTTGTTTCAGCCGCGCCAGGAGCTTGGGCGCATCATTGACGAAACGCGGACCCGAACCCTCGCGGTCAGTGAAGTTCAGGATCCCGCGGGTGATCCAGTAGTAAACCTTCTTGCCGGTCGCCATCCAGATCCGTGTCGGCAGTGTCTTGCGCGACAGGATTCGCCGTTCGGTTGCGGTCAGCGCCTCCGGCGCATAGTGGCGCTTGTGCTTGAGCATATGCCGCAGGTCTTCGTAGGCGGCGAGCCGGAAAAACTTGGTCCGGCGCGAGAAGCGCGTCGCCAGCTGGAAATCGGTCAGCGATGCATAACCCGTCGGCGTGCGCAGCCAGTTCTGCTGCTTGGCGAGATCGTTATGCGTCACGCATTCGCGATGCAGGGACCGCAGCGCCTTGCGGGCCGAGCGGAAATAATTCACGTCCCCCTCGGGCTTGGCGATATGCAGCGGCAGGCCGTCGATCCAGCCACGGACAAGGCCCTGCTTACCGAGGAACAGCAGCGGCGGCGCGATACCGAGATTGCCGGCGATGGCCAGCGCCCGCGCCTCGCGCTTGAGGAAGTGGCGGGCAATGACCGCGCTCCACCAGGGAACGAGGTCGATCCGTCGCATCACGGCTTCGCTCTCGCCATGTTGCGTCGTGAAGGTGCCGCGCTCGACCGTCGAAAACACGTCCTGCTTGAGGATGAGGCGGCTTCGGAAGCGTCCGGTGAGCTCGGCGGGTATGGTGTCGCGATCGTTCATGCTGGTTGGTGCAGCGCTTCTAGCCCGTGCGGTGTCTGATGTCA
>JAEYVN010000031.1 GCA_023431725.1 Pseudomonadota bacterium | reverse complement strand
CCGAGAATATTGGTGTAGTAATCGAGCTGCCGCTCGAGATCGGGCGTCTCGTAACTGGCGTGGGAAATCTTCTTCACTCCGAGCATGGAGCACTCCTTTTCAGTTTTTACGGGTGGTTTCGAAATATTCGAGAATGGCTGCGACATCGCGTTCGCCGATATCCGGCACGGCGCGGTCGTAGACTCCGATCAGGCAATCAAGCAGGTCGGTCGCAATGCCGGCATCCGTGGCAAGCTCCTTGGCCGTATCGAGATAATGAGCGAGACCGGCGGCCGACCCCTGCTGTGGCAGGAAGCGTCGTTCCGCCATCCACGGGGCGCGAATGGCAAAGGCGGTCGAACCACCACTGCCGGTCGCAACAGCCTTGATCAACAGGTCCTTGTCGACACCGGTCTTGAGACCAAGCGCCATCGCCTGCGCGGTGCCGGCGATATGCAGGGCCACGAGGAAATTGTTGACGAGCTTCACCTTGGTCGCAGCACCGAAATCGCCAAGATGCATGCAGAGTTCAGCGAATGATGCGATGACCGGCTCGATCGTCTTCACGGCCTCGGCCGGTCCGCCAAGATAGATCACGCCCTTGCGCGCAACGACCATGCCGGGCGTGCCGCTGACTTCACCATCGAGGAAGGTCACGCCCTTTTCAGCGAAGGGCGCCACATATTTCTGCTTCACCGATACTGGGTGCGAGCCGAACTCGACCACGATCTGGCCCGGCCGCGCCGACTGCAGAAGACCATCCGGCCCATGCACCACCTCTTCCAGAGCCTGATCGGTCGGAAGACAGGTAAAGACGACGTCGGCCTCACGACCGACTTCGGCAGGCGACTTCGCCGCAACGCCACCGAGCTTCTCGAAATCGGCGAGTGAACTACGCCGATAGCCGATCACGGTGTATCCACTCTTGATCAGATGTTCACAGATCGGCAGGCCGATCTTGCCTACCCCGATGAACCCAATCTTCTGCACGTGTTATTCCTCCCCATGGCGCATCTTCTTATTTTGAATCAGGAGATCCTGGCTGTCTGATCGGAGAAGTTCACCGTTACGCTGAGTGAGCCTTCCATGATCGTCCAGGGCTTGAGCGTGAACGTGCGAATGCCATTCACGACAAACGGATCCCGCATCGCGATCTCCCGCGCTTCTGCCTCGCTTGCAGCGCGAACGATCGTCATGCCGTCGGCCTTTGTGGGATCGCCGAGCGGACCGGACGCAAACAATTTCCCCTGGCGCTCGATATCGATCATGTATTGCAGATGCTCGGCGAGATAGGGCTTCACGTCGAGGCCCTTGCCTTGCGAAAAGATCACGAACAGCTTGAGCTTCAGCATCCCTTTCGTGAGTTCTGCAATTTTCGTTTCTGTGGCCGACGGCATCACGCAAACTCCTACACTACAAACGTCACACGGTATCGTCGGCAACCATCCGGTTGGCCAGCGTTCCGAGTTCGTCGATTTCAATCTTCACTTCGTCGCCGACTTTGAGGAATTCGCCCCGTGGCAGGCCGACGCCGGCCGGCGTGCCGGTGGCAATGATGTCGCCCGGCTGCAACGTGACGTGGCGGCTGAGATAGGCGATCTGCTCGGCGGCGTTGTGAACCATCTTGCCGGTGTTGGAATTCTGCTTCAGTACGCCATTGACCCAAAGCTTGATGTTGAGGTCGTTCGGATCCGTCACGTAGTCCGCTGGCGTCAGCCACGGTCCCATCGGCGCTCCGTCCTCGAAGCACTTCTGCCCGATCCAGTCATAGATGAAGGGCGTGCCTTCGCGCTTCATGAGATCGCGCGCCGATAGATCGTTGACGATCAGATAACCGGCGACTGCGCTCAGAGCGTCCTTTTCGGAAATATTGCGCGTCGGCCGCGCAATGACGACACCGAGCTCCGCTTCCCAATCGACCTGCTTGGAGAAATTCGGCAGACGTGCGGGCACACCATCACCGATGATCGATCCAGCCGCAGTCTTCAGAAAGAACCAGGGTTCAGCACCCTTGGTCATCGACGGCGCCTTGCCCGTCGTGCGCTTGGCGATTTCGGACATCTCTTCGAGATGATCCCAGTAATTCGCACCGGCGCAATAGAACGCACCCGGATAGAGAACCGGCGCCAGCATCTTCATCCCGGACAGCGGCTTGCCCTTGCCGGCCAACGCCTTGCTATCGACCGCGTGTGCGATCTTCTCATGCGCTGCGTCCCACGCGCGCAGAACATCCATGACGGTTACAAATTGAGGACCGAGCACATCCTGCAGGCCTATCACGCGGCCATCCGCAAGAACGCCGCCCTGCGGCTTGCCATGAGCGTCAGCAAAGCTGACAAGCCGGTATCCGGCCTGCATGCGTAACCTCCCAGAATAGTCTTTTTGTTTGTTTCGTACTGTACCGTACGTTACAGTAGGTTCGTCGGCTGATGCAATGCTAAAGTTTTAGGGCCGGACCTGATCAGGCTTTGATTTGGTAAACCATATGTCTACTCAGAACACGAAGTCCTCCGCTGCTGTGCGTCGCACACGCGGATCGGCCACCGGGTCCGGTCGTCCGGAATCAGCCGATCAGCGCCGTGAGCGGGTCGTCCGTGCAGTCGCCCCACTCTTCCTGAAGAAGGGATATGACAACGTCACCATCGACGACATCATCGGCGCTGCCGGCGGCTCAAAAGCAACGATTTACGCGTGGTTTGGCGGCAAGGACGGCCTGTTCGAAGCGGTCGTCCGGCAGAAGTGCGAGGACGTCACGCTATCCATCGACATCGACAGCAAGGGCAGCCTCGAAGAGCAATTGACCAAGATCGGCCACTCCTTTCTGGCAACGGTTCTCAGCCCACCCATTCTCGAATTCCATCGCCTGATGGTGTCGATTGGTCGCACATTTCCCGACGCCGGCCGCCTGTTTTTTCAGACCGGCCCCGCTTCAGCCTACCGCCTGGTCGCATCCTGGATCGAAAGGCATCAGCAGGAAGGACGTATCGAGAAGGAAGATCCGTACCGCCTTGCGGTACTGTTTCTCGATATGCTGATCGGCGAGCATCAGCTCGGCTGGCTCACCAGCATGCCGCGCGCGGCCAAGCGCGAGAAGATCGACGACACCGTGCGCATCGCCGTCAAGATATTCCTGCGCGGCAGCGCCGTGCAGCGCTAAGCGACGGTCGATTCATCGACACCGGCGCCGGCGAGATCGACCAGGATCGCATTCCGCTCGCGGCGCGCAGGATATAGTTTCAACGCTCGAAACGACCAGCCGGGCGACACAGCACCGCTTTGCAGGTCGAACCACGCCAGATGACGCGGGCAATGCAACCTTGCGCCTGAACAGCGCCCCTGCGCCAGATCGGCTCCTTCATGCGGACAGGCACGCTCGGCCGCGAAGAAGCGATCGCCATCGCGCGCAATGACGAGATGGTGGTCTTCCACCGTCACGCCGACAATCTCACGCTCGTGGAATGCGTCGAGGTTACAGGCATGGACCCAGCGCGTCGGCATCCGGGAGCAACGCGGCTCAACCGCCGAGATAGGCACGGCGCACATGCTCGTCACCCAGCATCTGCTCGCCGGTGCCGAATTGAACGACACGCCCTGTTTCGAGAAGATAGCTGCGGTCGCACATATCGAGCGCAGCCAGCGCGTTCTGCTCGACCATCAGCACTGTCGTTCCCTCACGGCGAATATCGTCGATGATGCCGAAGATAATCTCGGTGATGTTCGGTGCAAGGCCAAGCGAGGGCTCATCGAACAGGATCAAGCGCGGTCGCGACATCAGCGCGCGCGCAATCGCCAGCATCTGCTGTTCGCCGCCGGATAGCGTACCGGCCACCTGCGTAATGCGCTCGCGCAATCGCGGCAGCTTGAAGAAGATGCGCTCCATGTCGCCCTTAATAGCTTCATGGTCGCGCCGCAGGAAAGCACCCATGTCCAGATTTTCGCGGACGGTCAGATGCGGAAACACCCGCCGCCCCTCGGGGCAATGCGCAATTCCGAGCGCCAGAATCTGCCTTGGCGTGGCGCCGCTGATCTTGCGGCCGTCGAAGGTGATCGTGCCGCCGGCAAGCGGCAGCATGCCGCTGAT
>JAEYVN010000009.1 GCA_023431725.1 Pseudomonadota bacterium | reverse complement strand
CCGGATTGCTGCTGGCCGGCGAACACGTCCCAAAGACGGAATTCGGCGCGCAGGCGGCCATCGCCCTGTCGCGTGACGCGGCCGGTGACCAGAGCCTGCGCGTTGATTGCGCGCCAGTCGGGGAATTTCGGCGCGACATCGGGATTGGAGATCTTTTCGATATAGGCCGCCGGATCGATCGGCGCGAACAGTCCGGAACGCCGCAGATTGTTGGTGATGATGCCGGTGACGTTGCGGGCCACTTCCGAGTCCTGCTGCGAACTGCCGGCGAAGTCCGGCAGCGCGATCGGCATCGGCTGCACATTGCCTTGCGTCACGTCGAGTTTCAGCACCGCATCGGCAGTGCGAATGCCGGCGGCCGCAGCCATGGCCGTACCGGCGCCGATCGTCAGCAGGCGACGCCGCGTCAGCGGCAGGTGGGGAAGATGAAGCGGTGTTTTCAGCATCGATGAATATTCACTGGTGAAATTGTGAAACGGATCAGCCTCGATACATCTCGCGCGGATCGAAACGCACTTCGACATCAGACCAGAGGTCGTATTTCGCAACCGGCATCTTGTACGGTGCACAGCGCTTGATGGCACGGCGCGCCGCTTCGGCTGCGACCTGGAATTGCGGATGATTGCCGCGATTCATGACCTGCGGCTCGGTCGAGACGCTGCCATCGCGATTTAGCTGCAACCGCACATCGACCACCAGTTCGCGCGCTTCCAGCGCACCGGGCGGTGGATTCCAGCATGCCTGAATCTGCGCCCGCAGCGCATCAATGTCACTCTGCGACAATGTCGCGGCACTGCCGGTCGGGGTACCGAGCGAGGCCGTGCGGTTGATGGTCTCGCCGGTCGCGGCCTGACGCTGCGGATCGCGCTTGTCGAGCAAGGCGGAAATCTTCGAGGGATCGAATTTCGGCTGCGGTTTCGGCGGCTCGGGCTTCTTCGGTGGCGTCGGCACGGGCTTCGCTTCGGCCTGCTTCTGTTCGTCCTTCTTCTTGCTGTCGTCCTTCTTCAGGGCTTCGGCAATCGGATCGACTTTCGGCTCGGGCTTCTTCGGCTCAGGCTTGGCTTCCGCCTTCGGTTGAGGTTTCGGCGGTTCTGTCTTCTTGGGCTCGGGCTTGTTCTCGGGCTGCTCGACGGGCGGCGTCGGCTCGCTCTTGGTCGCCTCGATTTCCTTCTTCTCGGTGACCTTCTGGACCGGCTCGGGCGTCGGCTTTTTCTCGCCTTGCTTTTCGACCAGCGGCTTGGGCGTCTCCTGCTTCTTCGCGGTCTTGGAGCCTTGCGTCATCTGCGTGAATTCAGTGCTCGAGATGATATCGACCGGCACCGAATCGGACGGCGCCGATTGCAGCGGATTGGCGCTGAAGGTCAGCACCGCCCACAACAATGCGGTGGCATGTGCCACGCTCGATATGGTGAGACCCGTCCTCATCCCCTGACGATCTTCAAGTCCCCTGCTCGACTTCGGTGACGAGCGCCACGCGCCGGAAACCCGCCGCCGAAAGCCGCCCCATCACCTTCATCACCGTACCGTAATTCACGCCCTTGTCGCCTCGCACGAATATCCGCTCTTCGGTGCCGCCGCGCGCATCGGTGATCACCTTCAGTTTCGGCACCAACTCGTCGACATTGATTTCGGTGTTCATCAAGTAGACTTCGCCCTTGGTGTTCACCGAAACGGTCAGCGGTTCCTGGTCCTGATCAATGCTCTTGGCCTGCGTCTGCGGCAGATCGATCTGCACGCCCACGGTCAGGAGTGGCGCCGACACCATGAAGATGATCAGCAGCACCAACATCACGTCGACCATCGGGGTGACGTTGATTTCGGCCATGACCGGCTTGCGGTTATGCCGCCGCCGTCCCCCGACCCCCGCGCTGCCGCCGCCACCCATTCCCATCGTGCGCTATCCTCCCGTCACGTCCCACGTTCGTCGATCTGACGCGACAGGATTGCGGAAAACTCGTCGGCAAACCCCTCCAGGCGATGGGCCTGTTTGTTCACCTCGGCCACGAACTTGTTATAGAAAATCGTCGCCGGGATGGCGGCAACGAGGCCAATTGCTGTTGCGAACAGCGCCTCGGCGATACCGGGCGCCACCACCGCCAGCGAGGTGTTCTTCGAGGCGGCGATCGACTGGAAGCTGTTCATGATGCCCCAGACGGTGCCGAACAGGCCCACGAAGGGGCCGGCGGAACCGACGGTGGCCAGTACCAGCAGGCGACGTTCCAGGCGGTCGATCTCGCGGGTGATGGTGACATCCATCACCTTGTCGATGCGGGTCTGCAGACCGGTGAATGACTTGGCATGGCCCTCGAAGCTGCGCTTCCATTCCCGCATCGCCGCGACAAAAAGCGCTGCCATCGAATGGGTCGGCCGGGCCGACAGCGAGCGATAAAGCTCCTCCAGCGACTGGCCGGACCAGAACGCCTGCTCGAAACGGTCCATGGCCCGCTTGGTGCGGTTGAACAGCAGCAGTTTGTCGATGGCGATCGCCCAGACCCAGACAGAGCAGGCCAGGAGGCCGATCATCACCAGTTTGACGACCCAGTGCGCCTGCAGGAACAGGCCGAAGATCGAAAGATCGGCGGTCACCGGCAGGGCCGACTGCGCCACGTCGGCTGGATTCATAGATCTACCCTCATCGGAATTACGTTCCGCACGTCGTCTCGCTCACATCGGATCGACTATTTTGCGCGCCATGCCTGACCAAACGGGGAAGATGGAGCGCCGGACGGGCGCGTTGATCATTCCCGATTGTCACGAAGATCACGCCGTTTACCCACCCCGGCATACCGACGAAATCCCCGTGAAACTTGGCCAAACTAGGGCGCAAGCTAAGCCTTCACCGGACTAACCAGCGCCCATTGTGGTTAAGGAAGGGTTACGATCCTGCGAGGGTTTTGCACGAACGCGGTAGCGCCCGTTCGCGACCAAAATGTGAGCATTTTCAGGGGGAATCACATTGATTGCGACCTTCATCACGCTGGCAGCGAATCTGGTGCCGCTGATCGGCGTCTGGTCCTGGGGCTGGGACCCTTTTCAGGTGCTGATTCTCTACTGGGCGGAGACGGTCATTATCGGGGGCTGGGCGCTGGCGCGCATTGCGACCCTGCCGCCGCAATATCTCGGCACGATCACCATCAATGGCCGCGAACAGCGCGGCACCAACCGGACCATGACCACATTTTTTGCGTCCAATGCCGGCGGCTTCGTGTTCGTGCACCTGTTCTTCCTGTGCGCACTGTTCTTCCGCGACTGGCCGAGCGAGGTCCGCGGCCCCATCAGCTTCGTCACCACCTATTTTGGCAATGCCGGCGTCTGGGCGGTGCTGTTTCTCGCTTTCATCGCGGGACTTGTGGCCTTCGTCACGGCGACGCCCCGTCCTGTCATCGTCGAGAACGTCTTTCGTAGTCTGAACCCGCAGCGTTTCGTACCGCAGCAGCCAGAACCGGGCGACGCCGTCGATCTGACCGGGGGCATTATCGCCGATCTATACAAACGGATTCTGGTGATGCAGGCGGCGATCATCGCCGGTGCCATGTTCGCGCAGAGCTATGGCATCAAGGCGCCGCTGCTGATCGTCATCGTGCTGAAAACGCTATTTGATCTGAACAGCAAAGGCGGCGGCGCATCGATGCCGGTCACGTTTTCAAACGGCGGCACGAAAGTGACGACCGACTCGAAAAAACAATGATCGCCGAAATGAAATCTGTCCTTCTGCGACTGAGCGAGCCGTCGACGCTGATCCTGATTGCCGCCAATGCCGTGCCGATCGCCGGCATCCTGTTCTGGCACTGGGACGCCTTCCTGCTTCTCCTCCTCTACTGGATGGAGACAGCGATCCTTGGCTTCTGGACCATGGTGGCGGTTGCGATTTCCCCGGAAAAGGCGATGGGTCCGCTCGGCAAGGGAAAGTCACGGATCGGCATGATCGCGTTCCTGCTCCTCCATGCCGGGATCTTCATGGGGGTGCATTTCATGATCCTGTGGGATCTGTTTGCCGGTGGCTGGGCGAGCCGTATTCACGGCATCGTCGACTTCTTTCGGCTGATCGTGATTGGGCAGGATCTCTGGCTACCGCTGCTGGTGCTGTTCCTCGTGCGGGGCTTGGTGGTGCTGGCGACGATCCTTGAACCGAAATGGCTGCCCGGATGGTCGCCGCAGCCCGCGCCCGCCGTCTCGGACAGCGAGACAGCCTTTCCCATCAGCGGACCGCTTTTCGGGTTTTATGCCCGCATCATCGTCATGCAGTTGGCGCTCATTTTCGGCGGCGTCATCGCCGTCCTCGCCGGCGCCGGGGCTTCGTTGATCGTGCTGGTCATCATCAAGACCGCGATTGATCTCGGACTGTTTCTCAACGCCGACCAACGCGTCACCCCTGACGGGGCAAAGCCGGCGGTGCCATAAAAAATCCGCCCGCCGCGAAATCGCGACGGGCGGTACGCTGAACTCAGATTGATCGCAAGAACCGTTACTGGCCTTCGCGTTACTGGCCTTGCGGCGCAGGCGGCTGCGTGTTGCCGCGGCTGCGGCGGTCGGCCATGAACTGGTCGAACTCGGCCTTGTCCTTGGCTTCGCGCAGACGCGCCAGGAAGTCCTGGAATTCGCGCTGCTCTTCCTCGAGCCGACGCAGCGTCTCTTCGCGATAGTCGTCGAACGCCTTGTTGCCAGACGACGGAGGCGACCAGAAACCACCGCCAAAACCGGAGCCGAAGCCCTGTCCGCGTTCACGCATGCGGTCCATCTTCTCCTGCATACGATTCATTTTGGCTTGCCAGCGTTCCATGCCGTACCGACCGCATCCCATCCGTCCGCTCCATAGTGAGAAGGCCAGCAGGGTGAGACCGATCGGCCACCAAACAATGAAGCCGAGAACCGTCGCGGCGATCCAGGCTGGCCGGCCGTATTGGTCGATCTTGTCCGTGAGAGTCATCGCATCCTCATGGCCTAGATGTGAATGTTAATAACATTCACATAGCTTCGCCCCTATTCGGTGTCAAGAAGCGGCCGACAGTGGAACTTCAATTTCCCTGCAGGCCGAGGCCAGAGAGATAGACAAGCACCCCGGCTTCCAACAGGTCCTCGGCGGTCATCGGCAAGGGTCTTTTTGCGCCGTCGCCACGGGCGAACAACGAGGCGATGCCGTGGGAAAAGGACCAGATATGCAGGGCCATCATCAGCGCCGGCGGCCGTTTGCCCTGCGGTAACAATGCCGCGAGCGCCTCGCAGGCGTGACGCACGACGGCGAAGGCCCGATCACCGGCGGCGCGCAATTCGGGGCTGGCATCGGCCGGCACCCCGGCTTCGAACATCGCCGAGTAGAAGGCTGGCTCTGATCGCGCAAAGGCGAGATAGGCCTTTCCGAGCCGTTCGAATGCGGTCCGCGGGTCCGGCTTGCCCTCGTTCCAGGCCTGCACCAGCCGCTGCTCGAACTGCTCGAAGCCGCGCCGCGCGACATCGGCCAGCAATTCGTCGCGATCACGATAGTGGCGATAGGGCGCAGCCGGACTGACGCCGGCCCAGCGCGCCGCATCGGCGAATGTGAACCCGGCCGGTCCTTTCTCGGCAATCAGATCGAGCGCCGCCCGCACCAGGGCTTCCTTCAGGTTGCCGTGGTGATAGCCCCGCTCGCCGTCGCCGCCATCGCGCTTCCATCTCATGTGAAGGGCATTAACATGCGTCGCTGTGCCGCGTCGATGGCTGTCACGGCAATCCGGCCCGCAGTCGCTTCAATGCTCGTAGAAATACCTTTGTATCGGCCTGAGCATGGGCCAGAACCAATGCTCCCTGAATGCCGAGCACGACATGCTCCGCCCGGTCTTTCGCCTGCGCCGCTGTCATGCCCTGCCGGCGCAGCGCCGCCGCCAGTGCGTCCTGCCAGGCAATGAAATAACCGCTCAGTTTCTTGCCGAAGAGGTCGCGGGCCCCGCCCAGCGCGAACACGCCGACAAGGCACACGCGGCCACCCGATTCGAAATAGCGATCGGTCGCCTCGAACATATGGGCGATGCCCTCGCCGCTTTTATCGTCACGCAATGGCGCGAACACATTGCGCTCGAACCAGGCATCGATCGAACTGAGCACCTCCTCAGCCATCTGTTCCTTGCCGCGTGGAAACAGATTGTAGAGGCTGCCCTTGCCGAGCC
>JAEYVN010000378.1 GCA_023431725.1 Pseudomonadota bacterium | reverse complement strand
TGCCGGCGAAGACCGGCTTGCCATCCTTCCAGATCGACTGGTGGCAATGCATGCCCGAGCCGTTGTCGCCATAGACCGGCTTCGGCATGAAGGTTGCGGTCTTGCCGTAAATGTTCGCGACCTGATGAATGCAGTACTTATAGATCTGCGTATGGTCGGCCATGTAGGTCATCGGCGCGAACTTCAGACCAAGTTCGTGCTGGGCCGATGCCACCTCGTGATGGTGCTTCTCGACCTTGGCGCCCATCTTGGCCATCGAGGCGAGCATTTCACCGCGCATGTCCTGTGCGGAGTCCTGCGGAGGAACCGGGAAATAACCCTTCTTGATGCCGATGCGGTGACCGAGATTGCCGGACTCATAGTCGGCATCCGAGTTGGTCGGCAGTTCGATCGAGTCGAGCTTGAAGCCGGTGTTGTAGGGATCGGCGCGGAACTTGACGTCGTCGAACACGAAGAATTCGGCTTCCGGTCCGAAGAAGACAGTGTCGCCGATGCCCATCGACTTGACCATGGCTTCAGCCTTCTTGGCGATGCCGCGGGGGTCGCGATTGTAGGGCTCGCCGGTTGTCGGCTCGAGCACGTCGCAGACGAGAACGAGAGTCGTTTCAGCAAAGAACGGATCGATACAGGCCGTTGCCGGGTCCGGCATCAGGCACATGTCGGATTCATTGATCGCCTTCCAGCCGGCAATCGAGGAGCCGTCGAACATCACGCCTTCGGCAAAGGTATCGTCCTCGATCATCGTAACGTCGAAAGTTACGTGCTGCCACTTGCCGCGCGGATCGGTAAACCGGAAATCGACGTACTTCACGTCGTTTTCCTTGATCATCTTCATTACGTCTTTAGCGGTCGTCATAAACGCGTTCCCTTATTTGTACGGGTCGTGAATTGCAGCGATATCAGATCGCGTCCAATCCGGATTCCCCGGTCCTGATCCGGATGGCCTCTTCGATGGTGGAGACGAAGATCTTG
Source organism: Pseudomonadota bacterium (assembly GCA_023431725.1). GTDB lineage: Bacteria > Pseudomonadota > Alphaproteobacteria > Rhizobiales > Xanthobacteraceae > Pseudorhodoplanes. The sequence continues at coordinate 1,638 of JAEYVN010000378.1, read as the reverse complement.
CCGTCACCGATCCGGCCGGTTTGCGCAGCGCGGCGGATCGCATCGACGGCTTTCTCGACCATATCGTCGCCGAGAACGATTTCAATCTTCACTTTAGGAAGAAAATCAACAACATACTCGGCCCCCCGATAAAGTTCGGTGTGGCCTTTTTGACGGCCGAAGCCCTTGGCCTCGGTGACCGTAATGCCCTGAAGTCCGACTTCCTGAAGCGCCTCCTTCACCTCATCGAGCTTGAACGGCTTAATGATCGCCTCGATCTTTTTCATGCGAATCCTCTCTGGTCCGTCGGCCAGATTCTGATCGGCGGAGCCCGCCGTTCGTTAGCAGGTCTTGTGCCAATCTGTGTGAAGGCGAAAAGTGGTTCGGCACCAGTCCTTTGAGGGATTTCGCTCAATTAAGCGGCGAGTGCCAGAGGCAAGACTGATTATATATTATGCAAACCGCCTGATTTTTGATCGCTTCCGACGCGTTTGGCATTCATAGTCCGCAAATCCGGCCCTGCGATAGTCAGCTCCCATGGACGAACTTCTGACTACAAAAGAGATGGCGGAGGCTGACCGGCTCACGGTAGCGGGCGGCGTACCATCGATCGCGCTAATGGAAAATGCTGGACGAGCCGTGGCCGATGTCGTCCGGAAGCGGGCGGCGGGGCAGAGGCCAATCGTCGTTTTCGCCGGACCAGGCAACAACGGCGGTGACGGATTCGTGGCGGCCCGGATCCTTCGTGAGGAGGGTTTCGCAGTTCAGCTCCGACTGTTCGGCGAGGTCGCCCAGTTGCATGGCGATGCCGCAATCGCCGCCGGCCGCTACAGGGGGGCGGTGGACGCCCTGACCGGTGACATCCCGGCAACTGCCATTGTGGTCGATGCGCTGTTTGGCGCTGGCTTGGCGAGACCGATCGAGGGAGTTGCCGCCGCGGCAATCGCTGCGATCAACGACTGCGGCGCGCACGTGGTCGCGGTCGATCTGCCGAGCGGTATCAGCGGCGACTCCGGAATGGTCATGGGCAGTGCCGTTCGCGCCAGTGAGACGATAACGTTTTTTCGCAAGAAGCCCGGCCATCTCCTTCTTCCAGGTAGAGTTTTTTCCGGGTCGGTCACCGTTTCGGATATCGGTATCTTGCCGTCCGTTCTTAATCAGATAAATCCAAAAATCTCAGTAAACTCGCCATTTCGTTGGGGAAAATTTTTTCCGATCCCAAAGCCTGAGGGGCACAAATATTCCCGTGGGCACACCTTGGTGGTGTCCGGCGGTCTAAGCAGCACGGGAGCGGCCCGGTTGGCAGCGCGGGGAGCGCTACGAGCCGGGGCCGGGCTCGTAACAGTCGCCAGCCCCAGCGACGCTCTTCCGGTTCATGCAGCCGGAAATCTCGCAGTGATGGTACGGGAGGCCGAAGGGGCCTTGGGGCTTTCGGCTTTGCTCGCCGATCGACGGATCAAAACCATCATCCTGGGCCCTGGGGGTGGTGCCGGATCGGAAATGCGCGCAAAAGTTGCGGTCGCCATCAGCGAGAACCGTACTATAATACTGGACGCCGATGCCATCACCAGTTTTGGGGAAAATCCAAACGAGCTCTTTACAGAGGTTAAGAATCACCCGGAATCCACAGTGATTCTCACCCCGCACGATGGTGAATTT
>JAEYVN010000285.1 GCA_023431725.1 Pseudomonadota bacterium | reverse complement strand
ATGTTCGATTGCGTCATGCCGACCCGCAACGGCCGCCACGGCCTCGCCTTCACCCGGCATGGGCCGATCAACCTGAAGAATGCACGGCATGCCGATGATCCGCGACCGCTCGACGAGCAGAGCTCCTACGCGCCGACACGGACTTATTCGCGCGCCTATCTGCATCATCTCGTCAAAGCCAACGAGACGCTGGGCGCAATGCTGCTGTCGCAGGTCAACCTGGCCTATTACCAGGCGCTGATGCTGGGCGCCCGTGAGGCGATCGCGGCCGGGACTTTCACCGACTATCGTGCTGCGGTGAAGGCCGGCTGGGAAGAGGGCGATATCCCGCCACGGTAAGCGCGTTTTTGTTGACGCGTTTTCTTCACGCGACCGGTGCCACTTCGTTCGAAAACGCTGTCGCCGCCGGCGCGTCAAATGTCGCGATAGATGTCCTTGATCTGACGCCGCAGCCAGGCGTGCTTGGCGTCGTCCTTGTTGCGCACATGCCAGACCATGCTGGTGGTGATCGCGGCGACATCCAGCGGCACCGGCCGTTTCACCAGGCCGAACGACTTTTCGAAAACGCTCGACGCCAGTTCGGTGAAAACGCCGATCATGTCGCTGCGCGACAGCAAGTAAGGGACCGCCGTGAAGTTGGAGACCGAGACGAGCGGATCGCGCTTCAGATTGTGTCGCGACAGCAGTTCGTCGAAGATCGCGGTGCGCGCGCCGGTCGCGCTGACGACGATATGCGGAAACGACAGGATCGCCGCGATGTCGAAACGCCCCCGGGTCTTCGCCAAGGGATGTTCGCGACGAAACACGCAGAACAGTTTTTCGTCGCGCAACCGTTCGGAGATCAGATGCGGCGGTTTCTCATCGTACCAGGCCAGCGCCACGTCGGTCTGATCGGTATCCAGCAGATCCATCGCCAGGGTGCGGTCTGCGGTCACGATGTGCAGCGACATGTTGGGTGCAAACTGTCGCAAGCGATCGAACAACGCCGGCACGATCGCCAGACTTAAGCGATCGGGCGCACTGAGCCGCAACGTCCCCGATGCCTGCGCGGGATTGAACTGCGTTTCGCTGCCGAGGCATTTCTCGATCTTTTCGATCGCCTCGCGGAGCGGCTGCCGGATCGCCTCTGCGCGTGGCGTCAGGACCAGCCCTCCCTTCGAGCCGCGCACCAGCAATTCGTCGCCGAGCAGGCTACGCAGTCGGCGCAGCGCATTGCTGACCGCGGGCTGTGACCGGTGCAGCAGTTCGGCTGACCGCGTGACATTGCGCTCGGCGATCAGCGTGTCGAGGACGCGCAGGAGATTGAAATCGAGGTGGTTGAGATTCACAGGGGGCGCCATTCACAGCATGAATGTCCCCAATTGGTATTATAAATTTGGAAAATGGGAAAGCCTGCCTATCCTGTGGGCAAAGGGCCAGCAATCAGACATTCGCCAAAGCAAAACCGGCCCCCAGGGAGAAAGCAATGCTGTCACGGCGCACATTCCTGAACGGCACCTTGGGGGCAGGCGTTCTGGCCTCGCAGGGTGCTCAATCCGTCTTTGCTCAATCCGCCTCGGCCCAAGCGCCGCGAACCCCGCCGCTGAAAAAACGACCGATCGTCGATAGCCAGGTCCACATCTGGAAGGCCAATTCAACCGAACGACCGTGGGTCGCCGGCCTGACGCCGCAAATGCCCGAGCCGTTCACCATCGAAAAGCTGGTGCCGCTGATGGACGAGACCGGCATCGATCGTGCCATCATCGTGCCGCCGAGCTGGGAAGGCGACCGGATCGATTACGCGCTCGAGGCAGCGCAACGCTATCCCAGCAGGTTTGGCGTGATGGGCCGCATTCCGCTGAAGACGCAAATGACAGTTGAGGAGCTGAAGCGGTGGAAGTCGCAGCCGGGGGTGCTGGGCATCCGGCTGACCTTCCTCGGACCGACGGCCGCCGCCCTGAAGGACGGGACGACGGACTGGCTGTGGCCCGCCGCCGAGAAGGCCGGCATCCCGATCATGTTCCTCACCGGTGGCACGCTGCCGCTGTTCGGCCCGATTGCCGAACGCCATCCGAACCTCACGCTGATCATCGATCACATGGGCTTATCGTCGCAGGTGGTCGCCGAAAAGAAGATCCCGACCGCGATCGATGATGCCGTTGCGCTGGCCAGGTACAAGAACGTTTCGGTCAAGGTCTCGGCGGCGCCGGCCTATTCATCCGAGGCGTATCCGTACAACGATATGACCACCTACATTCAGCGGCTCTTCGACGCCTATGGGCCGCAGCGCGCCTATTGGGGGAGCGACGCGACCAACGGACATGCGAAAGCATCGTACCGCGAGCGCCTTGCGCATTTCGTGCAAGAGCTGAAGTTCCTGTCGGAGGAGGACAAGGACTGGGTCATGGGTCGCGCCATTCTGGCCCGGCTGAATTGGAGCTAGGAATTCTGAAAGCGCCCGATTTTCGTCAGGGCGTCCCGGACTTGAACTGGTGGCACAAAGCTGTTCTTTGGCGCCGTGACTGAAGGAGTATGATGATGTCTCATAAATCCACTGTTGCCGGCCGGTTGCTCGGCACGTGTCTGGCCATGGCCGGTATGGCCGCAATCGCGCTGGCGCCGTTGCCGGCGCAGGCACAGGCCAAGTATCCCGACCGCCCGGTGCGGCTGATCCTGCCGTTTGGTGCCGGCGGCGTTGCCGACGTCACGACCCGCCTTGTGGCTGAGAAGCTGAGCGAAAAGCTCGGTCAGCGCTTTGTGGTCGAAAACAATCCTGGCGCCGGCGGCGTTTCCGCGGCCCGCGCCGTGCTGCAGGCGCCGGCCGACGGCTATACGCTCGCGGTGTTCTCCAATGGCACAGCGGTCAGCGTCAATCTGTTCAAGCAATTGCCGTTCGATCCGATCAAGGATTTCGTGCCTGTTTCGTCGATGGGCTATTTCGATCTGGTGCTCGTGACCAGCAGCAACGGCGCCTACAAGACGCTGGCCGATTTCATGAAGGCCGCGAAGGAAAAGCCGGGCAAGCTCAACGTCGGCACCATTGCCGCCGGATCGAGCCAGCATCTCGGCGCTGAATTGTTCAAGTCCGTGGCCGGACTCGATGTCGTGATCGTGCCGTTCAAGACATCCGGCGATGTGCTGGTCGGCCTCGAGCGCGATGACGTTCAGATGGGTGCCGAATTCTATGCCGCGCTGCGCGGCAGCCTCGATGCCAAGAAGTTCATCGCGGTCGGCACCTCGGGCGAGAAGCGCGGCGAATATCTGCCGGAAGCGCCGACGGTGAAGGAAGCTGGCAAGGTCGACTTCATCGTGACCTCCTGGAATGCGATCTTCGCCAAGGCCGGCACGCCGCCCGACATTCTGGCGACGCTCAACAAGGCGCTGATCGAGGTGCTCGCCGATCCGGAAGTGCGCAAGAAGGCGCTTGAACTGGGCATCGATGCGCGCGGCTCGACCCCGCAGGAACTCTCGGACCGGCTGAAGGCCGATATCGAGAAGTGGGGCAAGGTCATCGACACCGCCAAGATCGAGAAGCGCTGATCGTATGTCCGCTAATCTCGATCTTTCGAAACGGCGCCAGCCGGCATTCAAATTGCCGGCCGGTGCCACCGATGCGCATTGCCATGTGTTCGGACCGGGCAACGTGTTTCCTTACGCACCGAACCGGCGCTACACGCCGGAAGATGCGCCGAAGGAAATGCTGAAATCGTTGCACGATCATCTCGGCATCGATCGCGCCGTGATCGTGCAGGCGAGTTGTCATGGTCCCGACAACCGGGCGATGCTCGATGCGCTGGCCTGGCGGCCGGAGCACTATCGCGGCGTGGCCATTCTCGACGAGAACACGCATGGCAGCGATATCGCGGCCATGTCGCGGGCTGGGGTGCGCGGAGCGCGCTTCAACTTCGTCAAGCATCTCGGCGGCTCGCCGAACATGGATGTGTTTCACAACATCCTGCGGCGCATCAAGCCGCTCGGCTGGCATGTGGTGCTGCATGTCGATGCACCGGACATCATTCCGCTGTCGGACATGATCCGCGGACTGACGCTGCCGTTCATCATCGATCACATGGGCCGCGTGCCGGCGAAGGACGGCGTCGATCAGAAGCCGCTCCAGGCTCTGCTCGATCTGGCCAAGCTCGATCGCTGCTGGATCAAGGTCTGCGGTTCGGAGCGCATCGATTTTCCGCCGTATGACAAGGCTGTGCCGATCGCCAGGACGATCGTCGACACCATTCCCGACCGCGTTCTGTGGGGCACGGACTTCCCGCATCCCAATTCGACGCATGAGGCCGACGAGGCCGATCTCGTCGATCTCGTGCCGCAGATCGCGCCGGACCCGGTGATCCAGAAGAAGCTGTTGGTCGACAACCCGGCGAAGCTGTACGGGTTTTGACGCTTGGTTAGTCCGGGACGCGCCGACAGGCGCGACCCGGAAACTCCGGCGTGCGCAGCGCCTCAGGCCCGTTTCGGGTCATGCACGAAATGAATGCGCGGAAGCATCCCACAGGACCGGGCTGCCAAGAAAAGACCCGGTCGGAAGCCGGCTTGTCGGCTTATCGATGGGTTCCCGGAAGCGCGATCGCAGTCCGGAATTCGTGCTCGCAGGATTCGCACGACCACGTATGGCGGATATGGTGGCCGAGAAATTCGGTCGCCGCAGCGGCGAAAAGCATGTCCCCGCAACGCGGGCAGGCCGGTCGCGAAACGACGGGGTAAGGGGTGCAAGCCGGATCGCACGACGTAAGCCTCATGTCGGTCCTCCTCTTGTTATCCCCCAAAATGAACTCTGGATGGATGAAAGTCCCCAAAACGCATTTTGATGTGTAGCTGGTGTTCGTGGCAAGATCGCGACTCATTTTCGAGTGCGGCGTGTTCCTTCAGTGAAATTTCCCCGTTCTCGACAATGATAACTCAGTTTGAATTGAAAACTCTTCATCCGCTGGAGACGACGCCAGGACTGAGACGATTGTCCGGGGCTCGTCGCTGACGTGCGAAGTCTCGAGGAGGCGAGTTGCTGCGTTATCTGCCGTGGAGCGGTTCCGATCTGGAGAGCGTGGAACGCGCGCTGAAGCGCTATCGGGCTGTTGGTCTGGAGGCCAACTTCAATCTTGATCGCTGCAGCGAGGGCGTGGTCACCATTTCGCAGCTCGACCCGCGGGTGACTGATGCGCCGCTGATCATATTCGACATCCATAAGCTGGAACGGTCCGGATCCGCCGGACGTGCGCATTGGCTGGTACAGACGCGCTCGATCGATGCCAGGACGCAGGTGTTGAAAGAACACGGTTGTGTCGCCGCCCCAGTCCTCGTCTTTGCGCTGGCCAAGGCCGAGAAGGATCTGAAAGACGGGCTCACCAATACGGTCAGCTTCGATCTCGCGGCGAATATGGACTGGCTGAAATAGTCTGCATCCGGCCGGCCTTGCGCAGGCCCGCGGTCAGCGCAGGAGCAGAGGCAAGAGCAGGGGCACGAGCCGCAGCAGTGCAACGGTCAGCGCGGCGCCGACAAGAGCCACAACAAAGATCCCCAGCAGCGGCTTCCACTCACCGCCTTTCGGCGAGCTCGCCAGTCTTGGAAGTCGTTTGACGGGTTCGTGCACGGGGATTGCGGTCTTCGAGTCTCGGGGCGGTTTTTTGTGACGCTGACACGACAGACTGGCGAGCTAGCACTGAGGAGACAATCTCGCCAGAAAAAACGCGGATGGAGGTAGCGGCGGAGGGCGCCGCCGGCTTCAGGATATGGCTGCGGAAAAATTGTCGTAATTTACGACAATCGCCTGTGAACACGACTAGAACGAACGTAGAGCCTGTCCAGAACCCGAATTTATTCCATCAAAAAATTCGACCGACCTGATTTTGGTTTCCGATCGCGCGGTGCAACGCGCAACGCCGTGGTGAGGTCTGTGTGTCTGGTGAGCCCGGTCGCATCCGCGCGGCGCTCGTGACTGGCGCTGGCTGGCGCGGGCGCCCGGCAGGGAATGCCCTGCATCCATCGGACGCGATTCAAGGCGGTTGAATTCCATTGAAAGAAAAAGGGTCCGGTTGCACTGGTGCCCCCGGACCCATATCCTCAATGCAATGCTTTCGTAGTCTCGCCGGCCTCCTGGAAAGATGCCCGACGTTCTGCCGAAATTGCAGATGAGGTATTCTACAACTGAATGACGCTCATTCGATCCGAAATTTGCTTTTTTGGGTAACAAATAACCTAAATGTTACCCCAAAGCCGCACAGTTCCCGGAACTTTTGTCG